>JAITVD010000064.1 GCA_031285965.1 Azoarcus sp. | reverse complement strand
GCGCATGGAAACCGTCCGATGCGGGCAGTGCGCCCGCAAGCTGGCCGAGGCCGACTACCGATGCCTCGCCATCAAGTGCCCAAGATGCGGCACGCTCAACATGCTGAAGGCCGCGAGCCGGTCTTCGAACGCCTGTCCGCGCTGGCGATGGAGCACGCCCGTCACGCCGCGCTGCGTGGCGCGATCTACACCGATGTCAGCGCCACGGCACCGTATCTGCTCCACGTGGCCCGCGTCACCGTGGTGCGTGGCGTCGATCCGGGCGTGCCTGCCTTCCACAGCCAGGATTTGATCGAGCAGAAGCTGGTCGGCATCAAGCAATTCGCCGACGGTCGTCTGGTGGAAGCTCCGGTCGAACACCTGCTGCTGTTGAAGGAAACGACCAAGACCAACTCCGGCAGCGTGGTCTTCCTTGCCCAAAGCGACACGTGGCGCTTGGCCGCGCAGGAACACCTCCAGCAAGAGGTGGCCACCAAGCTCAGTGAGCTTCAGCGCATGAACGCGGCCAACCGCTTGCAGGAAACCGAGGACTACCTCAAGCGCGCCTTCGACTATCAGGAGTCCGAACTCGCTGCTGCCCGCAAGCGTTACACGGACAAGACGCGCGAGGGTAGCCTCGTTTGACCTGATGTTCATCAGGTCATATAGTCTTGGGCGTCGGCGTTGAGCAATGCCATGGGCAAGCGAAAAACCGAAGAAATCACGGAACCACAGGCAAGAACGCTGCGGACGATCTGCGCCATCGTGGATGGCATCGGGCTGACGCCCACGGTCAAGGAATTGGCCGAGGCGTTGGGCATCAGCCACGCCAGCGCGCATGAGCAGATCACCCAGCTGGTTCGCAAGGGGTACTTGAAAAAGGAAGAACGAAAAGCGCGGAGCATCGTTGTCGTCAGACGCCTTGATTGACAACGGCAAAGGACATCAAGGCAAGGGCTGGAACTGAATGGGGCACGTTCGACTCGGGGTACTGCCGAGAACAAAGGCTTGGAAGGAAGTCGTCGGCTTGATCGCCGCTGGCGCTGACGTGTCCCAAGTCGCCAACGCCACCATCACCGCCGCCGAGAAGGCGTTTTCCTTCGTGATGGATGACAAGGGCTACACGGAAGCCGTGTGGCTGATGACGCAGTTGTCCATCGCCGCCAAGAAGGACGACCCCTACGCGCACCTCCGATCCGTCGGCATCTCTTTGCCGGACGATGCAACGCTGCCTGACGTGACGGCGGGCATCACCGATGCGCTGGATCGCGCCGTCGACAGTTCTCGCAAGCGTTCCGATCTGGCCGAGCTCTCCGGGCGTGCGTTGGTCGGCGCGGTCGCCGAGGCGCTACAGCCCCACTTGAACGGCCTGTTCCCGAACGACAAGGACACGATGCGCGCTGCGCTTTCCAACCTCGGCAAGCAAAAGGAATTCGGCGACCTGTCTCGTTCCTTCTACGACCGGCTCACCAACCAGAGCCTCCAGTATTTCCTCTCCAAGACGCTGGCGACCCAAGTGGGCGATGGGATGCGTTTTGCGACGATGAACCAGAAGGCGCAATTCGATCACGCGCTGGACACGCATACGCGGGAAGCCTCGGTGATCGTCCGCGACTTCTCGTCCGAATGGTTCTCCAAACACCGCTTCGAGGAAGGCGGCGACATTTCACGAAAATCGTCCGATGGCTTTGCTGGCTACGCGCTGAAGAAGATGAAGGATGAATTGCAAGCGGGAGCGCGCACCAGTGCAAACTAAAAAATACGTCCTCTGCGGCAACACCTCGGCCAAAGGCATCAGCGACGATCCGAAGAACGACATTCGCCTTCGGCTTTCCGGTGTGCAGGGTGAAGGCAACATCACGCTGCGCATCGAGGACATCCACAGCAAGATGTTCAGCAGTGTGCCGACCAAGTTCCACGACCTGCTGGAAATCGCCACCTACGTCTACAGCGCCGATCAGGTGATCGTGCGTGGCGCGGACGACGTCGACAGCTTCGGCGATGGCTGGCGGTGCGACCTGCATTTCGTGGTACCGGTGCGCAACCCGGATTTCTGGAACAGCGCCGAGGTGAAGGACAAGCTGACGTCGACGCTGGGATTTCTGTCGGACGATAACTACGAATTCACCTTCGTCAAACTGGAGCAGGAACACTCGATTCAGGACTATCTGGAATTCAACGACGCGCAGGCCATGTACGGCAAACCGGAACAAGTGGTGATGTTCTCCGGCGGCCTCGACTCGTTGGCCGGTGCGCTCGATGAGGTGTTGAGCCAGAAGCGCCGCGTGGTGCTGGTCACGCACAAGGCAACGCCCAAGCTCAACACCCGGCACAAGACGCTTCAAGACCTGCTGGCCCAGAAAGCTGGTGACAACGTGCCGCATCACATCAGCGTGCGCGTCCACAAGAAGAAACCGATGAACCGCGAATACACGCAGCGGAGCCGGTCGTTCCTGTTCGTCTCGATTGGCGCGACCATCGCCAAGATGCTCGGCCTCAACAGCGTTCGCTTCTACGAGAACGGCGTGATCAGCCTGAACCTGCCCGTCTGCGCGCAGGTCGTCGGCGGTCGCGCCACGCGCACCACGCACCCACGGGTGATGCGCGGCTTTCAGGAACTCCTCACGTTGGTGGCCGAAGCGCCATTCACGGTCGACAACCCGTACATCTGGAAAACCAAAGCCGAAGTCGTCGAGCAGATCATCAAGGCAGACTGCGCCGATCTCATCAAGCACTCGATGACCTGTACCCACACTTGGGAGATGACGAACCAGCACACCCACTGCGGCCTGTGCTCGCAGTGCATCGATCGGCGCTTTGCGGTCACTGCCGCCAAGGCCGACCAATACGATCCGCTCGACCACTACAAGGCGGACGTGTTCACCCAGAGCCGGAACAAGGACGACGACAAGATCATGACCGCGTCCTACTTGGAGCGGGCCAACCAAGTGAAGTCGTTGGAGAACGCCGGTCAGTTCCTTGCCACCTACGCCGAGGTGAACCGGGTGCTACGCTTCCTCGACGGAAGCACGGCGCAGGCCGCCCAGCGTGTGTTCGACCTCTACAAGCGCCACGCCGGTGAGGTGACCACGGCGCTGGACGAGATGGTTCGCCGCCACGCTACGGCGATTCGTGAGCGAACCACGCCGGGCGATGCCTTGCTTCGTGCCGTGCATGAATTCGGGTCGGTGATCTCCGTGCCAGCGGTTGCGTCGAAGGAGAAGGTGCCCGACAACATCTTCCGCAAGCGCGGCGCGGTCTGGGAGTTCCGGTTTCAAGGCAAGAGCACACTCCTGCTACAAGGCGTGGACAAGGGCGCGGGATACATCAATCTGTTGCTCGCCCATCCGGAGCGCGAGACATCAGTATTCGAAATCGCCTGCGGGAGCGCGATCAATGCAATCACTCTCCCGGCCAACACGGGCGTCGCGCCGGAAGACATCGAGGAGGGCTTTTCGGTCGTTGAAGGCGCTCCGCTGACCGATGCCGGTGACGTGGCGGATCGGCAGGCGATCAATCAATATCGGGCGCGCGTAAAGGAGCTGTTCAGCGAAATCGAGGAGGCTCGTGACGCCGAGGATCATGCGCGCGTCGAGGAGATCGAGAAGGAGATGGAGTTCTTGGCGAAAGCCATCGAGGAAGGGAAAGGTCTGGGCGGCCGCCAGCGGAAGATGGGTGACAAGAGGAAGAACGTCCGCGACGCCTTCCGCAACGCTGTTGACCGGGCGATCAAGGCCATCGAGAAGTACGACAAGCCGCTGGCGGCGCACCTCAAGGACACCATCAAGAACAGCAACAACGAGGTGGTCTACAGGCCACAGCCTGCCGTCGTCTGGGACGTCCGCCCCATCGTCAACGAGTAGCCCGCGATTCCGGCGTGGTCGCCTCTGGTCGGGCGTGCTGCGCTGCAAACTCGCGGGCGGAATCGCCTGATTTTGCGAGGTTCGCTGCGACGGCCTCCTTCGCAGCAACAGAGACGAAACGGCACAGAGAGAGGGAAAACGGCATGGAACGGGCAGAACGGCTGCTCGGCGTCCTTCGCACCAGCGGCGAAAACCCCGCAAACACGCGGGATTTCGGGCAAAAAGAAGCCCGACCGAGAACGGTCGGGCTGGTGTGGTTGGTGGACCGAAAGGGGATCGAACCCTCGACCTCCGCATTGCGAACGCGGCGCTCTCCCAGCTGAGCTATCGGCCCGAAAGGCGGGCATTCTAACAGGTGTTGCCGTTTTGTGAACCCCGGCGTGTGAGCCGGGGCTTTCAGGGGCGCGGCGCTTAGTTCTTTGACTGATCCACCAGTTTGTTTTTCATGATCCACGGCATCATGGCGCGAAGCTGGCCGCCGACTTTTTCAATCGGGTGCTCGGCGTTGAGACGGCGGCGGGCGGTCATGGCGGGGTAGCCGGTGCGGCCTTCCAGGACGAATTCCTTGGCGTAGTCGCCGTTCTGGATGCGCTGGAGGGCTTCTTTCATGGCTTGGCGCGAGGTGTCGTTGATGACCTTCGGGCCGGTGACGTATTCGCCGTATTCGGCGTTGTTGGAAATGGAGTAGTTCATGTTAGCGATGCCGCCTTCGTACATGAGGTCGACGATGAGCTTCATCTCGTGTAAGCACTCAAAGTAGGCCATTTCCGGGGCGTATCCGGCTTCGACGAGGGTCTCGAAGCCCGCCTTGATGAGTTCGACGCAGCCGCCGCACAGCACGGCCTGCTCGCCGAAGAGGTCGGTTTCGGTTTCTTCGCGGAAGGTGGTCTCAATGACACCGCCCTTGGTTCCGCCGTTGGCCGCTGCGTAGGAGAGCGCCAAGTCGCGGGCTTTGCCGGATTTGTCCTGAAAGACGGCAATCAGCGCGGGGACGCCGCCGCCTTTGACATATTCGGAGCGGACGGTGTGGCCGGGGCCTTTGGGCGCGACCATGACAACGTCGAGGTCCGCGCGCGGGACGATCAGGCCGTAGTGGATGTTGAAGCCGTGGGCGAAGGCGAGCGCCGCGCCTTCTTTGAGGTTGGCTTCGATGTCCGCTTTGTAGACCTGCGGGGTGATTTCGTCGGGCAGGAGCACCATGACGACATCGGCGTTTTTAACGGCCTCCGGGGTTTCCTTGACTTTCAGCCCAGCGGCTTCGGCCTTTTCCCAGGAGCCGTCGAGGCCCCTGCGCAGGCCGACGGTGACATCAACGCCGGAATCGCTGAGGTTTTGCGCGTGGGCGTGGCCTTGCGAGCCGTAGCCGATGATGGTGACTTTCTTGCCTTTGATGAGGGAAAGGTCGGCGTCTTTGTCGTAATAGACTTTCATGGTGATCCTTCTGAGGGTGTGAGGTGTGGAAAATCGCCCGATGAACGGGCAGGTCAGAGCTTGAGCACGCGCTCGCCGCGCCCAAGGCCGCATGTGCCGGAGCGCACGGTTTCGAGGAGCAGCGCGGGGTCGATGGCGGCGATGAAGGCATCCAGTTTTTTCTGGTTGCCAGTCAGTTCGATAACGTAGGAAGCATCGGTCACGTCGATGATGCGGGCGCGGAAAATGTCGGCCATGCGCTTCATTTCTTCACGCGCCGCGCCCGTAGCGCGGACTTTGACGAGCAGAAGCTCGCGCTCGATGCAGGGCGCTTCCGATAAATCCGTGACCTTGATGACGTCGACGAGCTTATTCAATTGCTTGGTAATCTGCTCAATGATGTCGTCCGAACCGTAGGAGGTGAGAGTCATCCGCGCCATAGAGGCATCCTCGGTGGGTGCGACGGTGAGCGATTCGATGTTGTAGCCGCGCGCGGAGAAAAGCCCCGCGACCCTCGATAGGGCGCCGGACTCGTTTTCAATCAGCAGGGAAATGACGTGACGCATAGGATGCGCTCCTGAAGTTTTCGGGCTTGGGGCGGGCGGGCGTTAAAGGTTCTCGGCAGGCAGAACCATTTCTGTCAGCCCCTTGCCGCTTGGAATCATCGGCAGGACGTTTTCGGAACGGTCAATCTGGAAATCGAGAAAGACGAGTTCGTTCTTGTGCGTCGTAAACGCCTCGCGCAGCGCGGCTTCCACATCGCCGGGCTTGTCGACGCGGATGCCGACGTGTCCGTAGGATTCGGCCAGCTTCACGAAATCGGGCAGGGAATCCATATAAGAGCCGGAATAACGCTGGCCGTGGAACATCTGCTGCCACTGGCGCACCATGCCGAGGTAGCGATTGTTGAGCAGGCAGATTTTGATGGGCAGGCGGAACTGGCGGCAGGTGGAAAGCTCCTGAATGTTCATCTGGATGGAGCCTTCGCTGGAGATGCAGGCCACCGGGGCGTCGGGGTGGGCAAGCTGTGCGCCCATCGCGTAGGGCAGCCCCACGCCCATCGTGCCCAACCCGCCGGAATTCAGCCAGCGCCGGGGCTGGTCGAACCGATAATACTGCGCCGCCCACATCTGGTGCTGTCCCACATCGGACGAGACAAAAGCCTGACCGTTCGTGACCTCCCACAATTTCTGGATGACGAACTGCGGTTTGATGGCATCCTCGGAAGCCTTGTAGGCAAGGCAACGGCGGTCGCGCCATGTTTCAATCTGCGACTGCCATTCGGCAACCTGTTCCGGCGCGGGGCGCGGGGCGGATTCGATTTGCCCAATCAATTGTTCGAGAACGTCCTTGGCGCCGCCCACGACGGGAATGTCAATCTTGACCCGCTTGGAAATGGAAGCGGGGTCAACGTCGATATGAATCACCTTGCGCGGCTCGGCGGCAAAATGGTCAATATTGCCAATCACGCGGTCGTCGAACCGCGCCCCGACGGCGAGCAGCACGTCGGAATGCTGCATCGCCATGTTGGCTTCGTAAGTGCCGTGCATCCCCGGCATGCCAAGATATAGGCGGTCGCTGGCGGGGAAGCCGCCCAGCCCCATCAGCGTGGTGGTCACAGGCGCATTCAGCAGGCGGGCCAGCCGGGTGAGTTCCCCGGCGGCTTCCGAGAGCACGATGCCGCCCCCGGCGTAAATCAGCGGGCGACGCGCTTCGAGCAACGCTTGGGCCGCTTTTTTGATTTGGCCTTGATGCCCCCGCGTGACCGGGTTGTAGGAGCGCATCGAAACATCTTCCGCAAACGCGGCTTCGTCGAACTCGCAGCGGGCGTTGGACACATCTTTGGGAATATCGACGACGACCGGGCCGGGGCGACCGCTACGCGCAATATAGAAAGCCTTGTTCAAGGTCTGCGCCAGATCGCGCACGTTCCGCACCAGGAAATTGTGCTTCGAGCAAGGGCGCGTCACGCCCACCGTGTCGACTTCCTGAAAGGCATCCTGCCCGATGAGGGGCGTCGACACCTGTCCGGCAATGACCACAAGCGGAATGGAATCGTAATAAGCGGTGGCGATGCCCGTGATGGCGTTTGTCGCGCCCGGCCCGGAGGTGACGAGCGCCACGCCCGTTTTGCCCGTGCTGCGGGCATAGCCGTCGGCAGCATGGACGGCGGCCTGTTCGTGTCGCACCAGAACGTGCCGAATGTCGTCCTGCTGGAAAAGCGCGTCATACAAATAGAGCACGGCCCCGCCGGGATAGCCGAACACATATTCGGCCTTCTCTTTCTGAAGGCTCCTGATTAGAATCTCCGCCCCAGTCAGCATCATCTCAAACCGCCAGCAATGAATGAAGGAAACTAAGCAAAATACAGCCCGTTCCGCCATTGGTCAACGCTGGCCGCCAAAATTTCAGCAGCAACAAATGCGCTGCGGGCTGATGCCCGTTGCCGGACGGGAAAGAAGTTTGCCGCATCCGCCGCGCCGCGCCTTTCGCTTCAACTGTTTGGCCTCGGCATGGAAAGCCGGGGTCAGTTTGGCGATCAGGGTTTCGATGTCACGCACCTGATGCTGAACCGACAACCCCTTTTACCGGGCATTCACCGACAAAATCGACATCTCCGAAGCCATCGCCAAACTGCCAAACATGCAGGGTTCCGGCGTGGTGCGCAGCAGATGCACCAAAAACCGCCGTACGCTGCGCAAGAATGCCGCCATTCTGCGTACAGAAAATGTCATGGCCGAAACAATACAAATAGCTTTAATGCCATGCCATGAAGTTTTTTGTCGCATAAATTGACAATAAGTTTGAACATTAGGACTGTTTTTTATTAAATGTCACTCAAAGTAAGCGTATACGTATTTTTACTATCAGTAAAAATACGTATTGCGCTGTCGGGTAGGCTGTGAATAATGTGCGCTTAATGAATCTTTGTGGAAAAACAGGAGTTTTACATTTTCATCATAACCAATGCCGTGTTTAATGACAGTCGGAAATGTGTGTATCTGCGGCGGCTCAGTTGGTCGGAGCCGCATCTTTCATAAGGAGCCAACAATGTCCCCCAGCTCTCATACAGGAAAAATAAATTTAGCCAAACGGGCTTATACGCTTATTTTGGCAGCGTTTTTGGGCTTGTTTTGTACCTGTTCCTTTGCAGGATTTGAAGATAGGACTTTCGAGAAAGAGCGGTTGCAAATGGGAGATGAAATAGAAGAAATTTTTATTAAGTACGGAATTTGCAAAGAAAAAAGAAAAGTCTGCGAAGGAAAGGAAGAATTTTTCGCAAGTCCATTGAGTGGTGGTTTTTATATTGCCACATACGGTGTCACAAGCATGAAGATAATCAACGAGATTATTTCAAAAGTTGTTGAGTTGTACGACAAAAATAGGCGAATACGAATCGAAATGTATTGCTACAGCATCACCAAAAAGGATTCGATGGCGAAGTTTTTCGGCATTGATACTCCATTCCTGAAACTTGAACTGAAAAGGGAGCAGTAAATGGCTACGCCAAGCGTTGAACTGAAAGTCGACATTAGTGGGATTCCTCATTCTTTCCTATACATTGTGAATCCCGATGGTTCCAAGAGTGCCTATGGCTTTGCGCCCGCACAGTCAGGGCAACTGATTGGGGACGGGAAGATACAGGACGACATAGAGCACGAATTGGAAAGTATTGTCTAATGAATACTAATATCAACAATATATTCAAATCTTTGATTAAATCAAATGATGGGAAGAGTGTTATCTTTTGGTCTGTTGTATATATTCCTCTGTTTGTTATATCTTTTTTTAGAGAAGGACTTGTATTGGAGCAATTGGCGTATGTTTTTTCACCGATTCTTCTGCTTGTTATATATTTATATTTTTGTGATTCCAGTTTTCAAACGAAACCTCGTACAAATTGGTTTTGTTTTACAAATGTCAATATGTGGGGGCTGTTGCTAGCCTATCGCATGTCTCGTCCCTGGCTTTTTTAGCCTTCTTTCACACTTGTGGAGTTTTTTCATGCCTACACCTGCTACACCACTTCCGAAAATCATTAAAACAATGGATTCTATTAGGGATGCTTGGGAACTTGGAAATTCAAATCAGTTTTCAGCAGATGTTGCAAAACTTATAGCCCAGCTCACAGCCGGAGTTGCTGTCGAAATGGCATTTCGCACATATTCGACTTTAGAGGGGCTGGGACGAACACTGAACCTATGGCGCTTGGACAAGGCTATCTCCGGGAAATCTATTGAGGGTCATAAGGCGCTTACTGGATTCCTTGCTTCTGAAGCTGTCGGCGAATTTATTGACGCAGTCAGAGACTTGCATCTTGGGTTGCAGCTATACGATTTGCTTCATCCTGATGAAGGCGTCAACACCGACTTCCTCCGCGCCCGCAACTGGACGCCGCCCAGCGACCCGCTGGCGCTGGACTTGGACGGCGACGGCATCGAGACCGTCGGCATCAGCGGGGCGGGTACGGTGCTCTTCGACCACGACGGCGACGGCATCCGCACTGGCACGGGCTGGGTGAAGGGCGACGACGGTTTTCTGGTGCTCGACCGCAACGGCAACGGCACGATTGACGACGGCTCCGAACTGTTCGGCACGGACACCGTAAAAAGCGACGGGAAAAAGGCGAAAAGCGGGTTGGATGCCTTGTCCAGCCTCGACAGCAACCGCGATGGCGTGTTCGACGCGAGCGATGCCGCGTTCAGCCAAGTCAAAATCTGGCAGGACGCGAACCAGGACGGCATCTCGCAGGCGGGCGAGCTTAAATCGCTCTCGGAGCACGGCATCGCCTCCATCAGCCTGACGGCCACGGCGCAGAACCGCAACCTCGGCAGCGGCAACAGCCAGGGCGCGACGGCCACCTTCACCCGCGCCGACGGCAGCACCGGCACGGCCAGCGACCTCAATCTTGCCGACAACCCCTTCTACCGGGAATTCACCAACAGCATCCAGATTTCAGAAGAAATCGCCAAACTGCCGGACATGCAAGGTTCCGGCGCGGTGCGCGACCTGCGCGAAGCCGCGCAGCTTTCACCCGAACTGGCCGAAAAGCTGTCCGCGCTGGCGGAGGCGGGCTACCTCGACAGAGGCGAGTTCCGGGAAAAGATCATAGAAATCATCGACGCTTGGGCGGGATCGTCTGATTTCAAGAATTCGATTGAAGATGCCGACCTGAATGCCAACGCGGGGCTGCATTACCTGCCTACTGCGTTGGCAGGGAATCGCATGGTTCTGGATGCGATTTTCGGTAAAAAGACAACCGAGACGCCTTTTGTCGAGGCACTTCGAGCCGAAAGCGCCCGACTTGACCACATCGTTACCACGCTGGAAGCCTTCAACGCGACCCTTTTTCATAAAACACAACCTATTACAACGCTGGCGGGTTCGGGCAGCGGGAGCGGCTCTGGCACACAATCGAGCATGATACTGGATGAGGATGACGTGCCCGAGCCGCTGGAAATTCAGCATGGCTATTTTCACGATTATGCTTTGCTCAGCAACGAACAGATCAAGCTGCTTGAGCAAAGCTATGAGCAACTCATCGACTCGGTCTATGACGGACTGGTGATGCAGACGAGGCTGAAACCGTTCGTGGACAGCATCGCGCTCACTTTCGACAGCGCCGGGCTGCATTTCGACAGCAGCGCCATCACCGAGCGCCTGTTCCAGCAATGGGAGGAAAACCCTGAGCGGGCGCTGGAAAACTATGCAGATATGGTGCGCTGCGGAGCCAAGTTTTTGCCTACAGTGGGCTGGTCTGGAACAACGGAACTGCTGGCATGGACAGCCAAGTCACAGGGCGACGCTGACCTGACCGCTTTGCTGAAAAAATTCAATATCTATTCGGGTGCGGGTCAACTCAGTGGCACGAGCGAAAACGACGGGCTTGTTGGCGGCGCGGGCAACGACACGCTCTACGGCAACGGCGGCAATGACATCCTCGCGGGCGGCACGGGCAACGACACGCTCTACGGCGGGGCCGGGGACGATGTCTACCGCTTCGGTCGGGGCGACGGCAGGGACATGATCTACGAAGGCGACGCGACGGCGGGCAACCACGACG
>JAITVD010000033.1 GCA_031285965.1 Azoarcus sp. | reverse complement strand
GGCGAAAAGCTCTATGAGCGCGTTGCGCGGCTCGCTTCCGGCTCTTGGAACGCGAACGGCAACTGTGCGCTGGTGGTGGGGGCAACCTATCCAGAGGAGCTTGCCCGCGTGCGCGCGCTGGTGGGGGACATGCCGCTGCTTGTGCCGGGAATCGGCGCGCAGGGCGGGGACATTGCGGCCACGGTATCTGCGGGGCAAACGGAGAGCGGCATGGGGCTGATGCTCAATTCGTCACGTGCCATTCTTTACGCGGGCGAGGGCGGTGAAGATTTTGCCGCTGCCGCCCGCCAAGCGGCGCAGGATACGTGCGCCGCAATCAATGCTTGCCGAGCGCAACGGCAAGCGTAGATTCAAACAAATTTCCGAAGCGGAATACGCCGAACAAAAGCAAAGCCGGATTATTCAAGAAAGTACTCGACCGTAGAAACCACGCGGACTTTCTTTTCAATAGATTGGGATTCTTCTTGATATTGCCGTGTTTGGGTGCGAGGCATCACTGAAAATACCCCCTGCGAAGCCATGCGGATTTTGCCAACCTTGCTGTTTGAACTCTTGGCAAATTCCTCTGCGGCTTCAAAGGCATTTTTGGTTGCCTGACGAAGCATTTCCGGCTTAACTTCATTCAGTTTTGTAAACACATAAGCCACCGGTGACATATTGTTTCTGCCATCTAATACCACGCCCTTGGCAACCAGTTCGCCCATTGCGCTTAAAGTTTTTTCAACCAATAAAACCTGTTGCGATTCAACCGTTACAACTTGGCTCAAAATATACCTCTGCACATTTTTAACCTCGCCGCCATAAACGTTTGTCAGCATGTCGACCGTATCCATGCGACCAGGCATAATCTCATTGTCGGCAAAACCTTTCTGTTTCAAAAACTCGGAAATAACCTTCAAGTTTTTATCCACTTCGGATTTTGCCGTCAATAAATCGTTGTTCGCCACCACAAACTTCAAATCCAAAATAGCCAAATCTGCTTTAACATCCATCTCTGCTAAACCTTTAACAGTTACAAAGTTACTGTCCATTTTTGCTTTATAGTAAAAATATCCGGGGAAGAAACCCGACAATGCGATTCCGATAAAAATCAAAAATATCGCTACTACTTTACATTTACAATTATCGCTACGCTCGCATGTCATGACCTTTCTCCTAAAAAGATTTTTTATTGTCTCACATCTTGCATACAAATTAGTGATAATTAAACAGGCGTTCTTCGACAGGCACGCGCGGCTGCGGGGAGCCTTGCGGGACGCCGAATAGCCTGCTGAACCAATCTTCCGCTGGGTCGTCTGCGCTGGGCGGCAGGCGTTGTTCCGGGGGCTGGTTTTCGGCGTAATAGAAATCCTCGCGGTTGCCGTCCAGCACTTTGGCCGTCGCAATGCCCGACGGGCGGGGAAGGGCAGTTTCCGGCGTACCCGCCAGCGCGGTTCGCATGTAGTCGATCCAGATTGGCAGCGCCGCTGTTCCGCCGGTTTCGCCTCTGCCGAGATTGCGCGGGATGGGGAAGCCAATCCAAGAGACGGCGACAACTTTCGGGTTGTAGCCGCAGAACCAGGCGTCGACGAAGTCGTTGGTCGTGCCGGTTTTGCCCGCAAGGTCGCTGCGGTTGAGGCTGCGGGCGCGAGCCGCCGTGCCTCGGCGCACGACATCCTGAAGGAGGGAAGTCATGACCCATGCGTTGCGGGCATCAATGACCCTTTTGGCGTTTTCGCCCGCCACGAGCGGTTTGGTGCGGGCAATCAGCTTGTCGTTGCCGTCCCGGATTTCCTTGATGATGTAAGGATTGACGCGGTAGCCGCCATTGGAAAAGACGGCGTAGGCGGAAGCCATTTCCCACGGCGTGACGGAACCCGTACCTAGCGCCATCGCCAGATAGGGCGGATGGTGCGCGGCATCGAAGCCGAAGCGCCCGATGTATTGCTGCGCATAAGAGGGGTTGATGTCCTCAAGCACGCGGATGGCGGGAATATTTTTCGAGTGCGCAAGGGCATCCCGCAAAGTGATGGTTCCGCTGTATTTGTTGTCGTAATTGCGCGGCGCCCACGAATCCTCTCCGGCGATGCTGCCCGCCGGATAGGACAAAGGCTCGTCCAGCACGAGCGAGCCGGGCGCGTAGCCTTTTTCGAGGCTGGCGGAGTAGATGAAGGGCTTGAAGCTGGAACCGGGCTGGCGCTCGGCTTGGGTGACATTGTTGAATTTCCTGCGGTTGAAGTCGAAGCCGCCGATAAGCGCCCGCACCGCGCCGGTTTTCGAGTCGATGGACAGCAAGGCGGCTTCGGCATCCGGGAGTTGCGTGAGTTCAAGCCCTTGGCTGGTTCTGCGGACGCGCACCAGCGCGCCACGGCGGATTTGGCGGGATTTGGGCGCTCTTTCTCTAAGCAGGGGCGCGGCAAAGCGCAGTCCGTCGCCGCTGATGGAATGGGTTTTGCCGTTGCGGTAGACGGTGACTTCCTTGGGCGAGGCATCGAGCACCACGGCGGCGAGCAGGTCGCCGTAATCTCGCGCCAAAGCGATTTCTGCGTTCAGTGTTCCGTATTTGGGCGTGCCGGACGGCAGGGAAAGCATTTTTTCCGCGCCACGGTAGCCGTGGCGGCGGTCGTAATCCATGACCCCCTTGCGCAGGGCGGCATAAGCGGCTTCCTGCTCGGCGCGGGTGATGGTGGTGATAATTTTGAGGCCGCTCTGGTAAGAGGTTTCTTCGCCAAACTGCTCAATGGCAATCTGCCGCACGATTTCCGCCAGATATTCGGCATGCACCAAAGTGCCGACGATGCCCGCCTCCCGCGCCGCAGCGCCGGACGCGATGCGCAGCGGCTCATCCAAAGCCTGCTTGTATTGAATTTCGGTGATGAACCCGGCTTCGAGCATCCGCCGCAAGACGTATCGCTGACGCTGCTGCGCCAGCGCCTTGTTGGTAATGGGGTTGGCGTTCGATGGCGCTTGCGGCAGTCCAGCGAGCATGGCGTTTTCCGCAAGGGTGAGTTTGTCCAGCGGCTTGCCAAAGTAAATCCGGGCGGCAGCCGAAAAGCCATAGGCGCGCTGCCCAAGGAATATCTGGTTGATATATAGCTCAAGGATTTGGTCTTTGGTGAGGTTGTTCTCAATCTTGAGCGCCAGCAGGATTTCGTAGAGCTTGCGGTTGTAAGACCTTTCCCGCGTCAGGAAGAAATTACGCGCCACCTGCATGGTGATGGTGGAGCCGCCCTGGCCACGCGAATCGGTGCGCAGGTTGTTGATGAACGCCCGCGTGATGCCGATGAAGTCAATTCCCATGTGGTCGTAAAAATTCTCATCTTCCGCCGCGAGCAGCGCCAGCCGGAGATAGTTGGGAACGTTTTGAATCCTGACCACTGTCCGCCGCTCTTCGCCAAATTCGGTGATGAGATGCCCGTCGGCGGTGTAGACGCGCATGGGGATGCGGGGCTTGTAGTCGATCAGGACATCGAGGGCGGGCAGGTTAGGCCAAGCCAGCAGGCAGATGACGGCAAGCGTAGCCAGTCCAATCGTTGCCAGAGCCAGTAACGCAACGAACGGATAGAAGAGCCAGCGCATGGTGAATCCGTGTGAAATTGAACAGACCGCATTATATACGGGTACGGAGAGGGTTCATTTGCGCCGCTCGCTGCCGTTACTTCGAGTGGGCAGGCTGCAAAGAAGTCCCATCAGGAAGTTGCTGACCGGGAACGATAAAAAGGTCACGGCGATGAGGCTGGCGGACACCGAAACAAAACGCCAGCGGGGAATTTTCCTTATGTCACTTCTTAAAGCCCTCCTAGAGTGGAAGGCACATGTGCCAGAGATCGGGCAAAAAAAGTCCGGTTTATTTCGCAACATGATGAAAAATAAGGATTTTTCTCGTGGCTGACATTTCTCTCTTCGGCTCAAAGTCACGCCAGCTTGTCGGGCTGGACATTTCGTCCTCGTCAATCAAGCTGGTGGAACTTGCCTCCATCGACCGAGGCGCGATGCGTCTGGAGCGATACGTGGTCGAAACGCTTCCGAGCGATTCCGTGGTGGATGGCAACATCGCCAAGCACGACGCCGTAACGGATTCCTTGCGGCGGGCATTGCGGCGCTTTGGCTCAGGAACCAAGAATGCCGCCATCGCGCTGCCGCTCTCCTCGGTCTTTTCAAAGAAAATTATCTTGCCTGCCGGTTTGCGCGATCTGGACATGGAAATACAGGTCGAATCCGAGGCCGCGCAAATCATTCCGTTCTCGCTCGATGAAGTGAATCTCGATTTTCAGGTCATCGGCCCGGCGGGCAATCCTGACGAAGTGGAAGTCATGGTGGTGGCCGCCCGCAAGGAACAGATCGAAGACCGCGTCAGCGTGGCGGAAAGCTGCGGGCTGAAGGTCGTGGTGGTCGATGTCGATGTTCTGGCGGGCGAATCCGCTTTCGGACTGGTGGCGCGGCAATTGCCGGGCGCGACTTCGGACAAGCTGGTGGCGCTGGTGGATATTGGCGCGGTGACAACGAACTTCACCGTCCTGCGCAATGGGCAAAGGGTCTATATGCGCGAGCAGTCCTTCGGCGGCCAGCAGCTTACGAAGGATATTTCCCGCCAGTACGGCATGGGCATGGACGAGGCCGAAGCCGCCAAGCGTTCAAATAGCCTGCCGGACGATTACACCGCCGAAGTGTTGCAGCCGTTCATCGAAAACATCGCGCTCGAAGTCTCCCGCGCCTTGCAGTTCTTCTTCACTTCAACGCAATACAACGAAGTCGATTACCTCGTGCTGGCGGGGGGCTGCGCCACCATGCCCATGCTGGCGGAGGCCATCGGCAAGCGCACCCAAGTCAAGACCGGCATCGCCAATCCCTTCGCGGACATGCTGGTTCCCCCAAAGATGGGTTCAGGAAAACTGCTGGCCGACGCGCCTTCGCTCATGGTGGCGTGCGGCTTGGCCATGCGGAGATTTGACAAATGATTCGTATCAATCTCCTTCCGCACCGGGAAGAAAAACGCAAAGAGCGGCGGCAGCAGTTCTACATGCTGACTGGCTTAATGGTTGCGCTCGGGGCCGCTATCTGGCTGCTGATGCACATGGTGAATGCGGGAAGCATCGACCGGCAGGACTCGCGGAATCGGTTCTTCCAGACCGAAATCGAGACGCTCGACCGCGCCATTGCCGAAATCAAGGATTTGCGCGGCCAGATAAACCGTCTGATGGCGCGCAAGCAGGTGATTGAGACCTTGCAGAGCAACCGGGCCGAAACCGTGCATCTTTTCAATGAGCTGGCTGCGCGGATACCGTCCGGCGTTCTCATGACGACGGTATCTCAATCCAGCAACAAAATCACCCTGAAAGGCTATGCGCAATCCAACGCCCGCGTCTCCCTTCTCATGAGCAGCCTGAACGAATCGCCGCTGCTGGAAAACTCGGAAGTGGTCAAGAGCGTGGCGGAACTGCTCAATACCCGGCGTGTGTACAACTTCGAGGTCAATGTCTACATCGAGAAGTCCGCCGCGCCAGACGACGAGACAGCGGCCCAGGCCGCGACGACAGGGAAGGGCTAAGAAATGAAAGCCATCGACTTTCAACGCCTGCAAGAAGATTTCCAAGGGCTGAATTTCAATGACCCCGGCGCGTGGCCGCAAGCGCCGAAGATTGCCGCTTACATCGTATCGCTGGTCTTGGTGCTGGCGGCGGGCTGGTGGTTTGACTGGTCAGACCAGTGGAGCCAATTGGAACAGAAGCAGCAGGAAGAACTGAAGCTGCGCGATAGCTGGCTGGACAAAAAGCGCCAGGCCGTCAACCTCGACGAATACAAGCGCCAGCTTGAGGACATCAACCGCCAGTTCGAGTCGCTCGTCCAGCAGCTTCCGGGCAAGGCCGAAATGGAATCCCTGCTCTCGGACATCAACCAGGCCGGAGTAGGGCGCGGGCTGCAATTCGACCTGTTCCAGCCCGCCAAGGACGACATCCGCGAATTCTACGCGGCGGTTCCGGTGTCGATTAGCGTGACCGGCAGCTACAACGACTTGGGCGAATTCGCCAGCGATGTCGCCAAGATGCCGCGCATCGTCACGATTAAGAACATGGTGCTCACGGCGGCGCCCGCCCCGGCTCAGGCCAGCGGCAGGAACCGGGACAGCCGGGCCGGCGCCGTGGCCTACGATGGCCGCCTGAAGCTGGACGCGACGGCGGAAACCTATCGCTACCTCGATGAAGAGGAAACGAACAGGCAGCAGGGAGGGAAAAAATGAAAGTCATGCTTGCTGTGATGATGGCGGGCTGCGGCATCTTGCTGTCCGGCTGCAACAGCGGCCCGCAGGAAGACATCCTGAACTGGATGAGCGAGCAGTCCTTCGGCATGAAAGGCGCGGTCAAGCCGCTGCCGGAAATCAGGATTTTCCCTGTCGTCGATTACCTTGCCGTGGAAGGGCTGGAGCCGTTCAACGTGGTTCGCATCGAACCGTCCAAGCCCGAAACGCGCCGCATGGATGACCCGCGCCTAGACCCGGACAGGCAGCGCGAGCCGCTGGAAGCCTATCCGCTGGAGTCTCTGAAAATGGTTGGGCTGCTTGGCAAAGGCAAAGCGGTCAACGCCCTCATTCAAGCCGACAAGGCGCTCTATCAGGTGTATGTCGGCAACTTCATGGGCCGCAATTACGGAAAGGTCATCGGTATCCATCAGGATTCTCTGGAATTACAGGAGCTTGTCGAAGATGTGAATGATGGTTGGGTTGAACGGGTTACTACGATGCAATTGCAGGAGCAGCAGGAGGAAGGAAAATGAAAGCAATAAAAATGGCGTCATTTCTCATGGCGGCTATGGCAGGGCTGTGCTTCGGCACGGCGCAGGCGCAGCCCCAAACGCGGAACGTCGTTCAAGAGCAAGTGATTGACGCGGCGAGCCTCAACAGCATCAAGTCGCTCAATGTGGCGGACGATGGCGGCATGCTCTATGTGCGGCTGACCACGAAAACGCCGCTGAAGGCCACGCCCGCCAGCTTCACCGTCGCCAACCCGCCCCGAATCGCGTTTGACTTTCCCGGCGTGGCCAATGAAACCGGGCAGAGCGTGCAAAGCGTCGAGCGCGGCGATTTGCGCAGCGTCAACATCGTTCAGGTCGGCAACCGCACGCGCATGGTGCTCAACATGTCACGGCTCCTGTCTTACGACACCCGCGTGGACGGCAATACGCTGACCATTGCCCTGACACAGGGAGGCAACGCGGCCAACGCGCCAAGGCCAGCGACCCATGCCGCCGCGCCCGCGACGAGACCAGTAGCCAGCGCGGCAGTCGTCCCCATGCCAATCGCCTTGGGTTCAAGCGTCAACGACATCAACTTCCGCCGTGGCGAGCGGGGCGAGGGCAGGGTCATCGTCAAGCTCTCCAACGCTAACGTGAGCAGCGATGTGCGCCAGCAAGGCGGCAAATTGGTGGTGAGTTTCCTCAATACGGCCTTGCCGCAGAACCTCCACCGCCGTTCCGATGTCGTCGACTTTGGTACGCCGATTACGCAGATGCTCGCCGAGCAGCAGGGCAGCACTGTGCGGCTGACCGTCACGCCAACGGGAATGTGGGAGCACAACGCCTACCAGAGCGGCGACCAGTTCGTGCTGGAAGTCAAGCGGGTGGCCGAAGACCCCAACAAGCTCGTGCAAAGGGGAGGGGTGCGTACCCGCTACGCGGGCGACAAGCTCTCGCTCAACTTCCAGAATGTCGATGTGCGCTCGGTCTTGCAGGTCATTGCTGACTTCACCGACTTCAACATTGTCACATCCGACTCTGTGCAGGGCAGCATCACCTTGCGGCTCAAGGAAGTGCCTTGGGACCAGGCGCTAGACATCATCCTTCAGGCCAAAGGCTTGGACATGCGCAAAAACGGCAACGTCATCTGGATTGCTCCCGGCGAAGAGCTTGCGGCGCGCGAAAAGATGATTAACGAAGCCCGCGCACAGGTGGAAGAACTGGAACCGCTGCAAACCGAGAGCTTCCAGATTAACTACCACCGCGCCACGGAAATCACCAGCTTCCTGCAAGCCAAGGGGCAGACGGTGCTCTCCAAGCGCGGCAGCGTGGTGGTCGATGACCGCAGCAACAAGATTTTTGTGACCGACGTAGGCTCGCGCCTCACCGACGTGCGCCGGGTCGTCTCCGAAATCGACGTTGCGCCGAAGCAGGTGCTCATCGAAGCCCGCATCGTTGAGGCCAGCAAGGGCTTTGCGCGCGACCTCGGCGTGAAGCTGGGCTTGGGCAACACAAAAATGGCCAGCTTGGGTCATGGCGGGAAAGTCGGTTTTGGGCATACCGCTCTCGCGGGTAAAGAAGATAACGTGACAACAGAAGCCGGTTCAGGTGACCCCTATGACCCCAGCAGGGGATACTATTTTCCAACTGGAACTGGGTCAATGAACCCGGCTTGGAGCGGGCGGAACATCGAGAACATCTTCGGTTCGCTGGGCCTGACGATTGTCAACAACAGCTTTACCCGTTTCCTGAACATCGAACTGCAAGCACAGGAATCGGACGGCAAGGCGCGAACCATCTCCAGCCCGCGTATCCTGACTGCCAACAACGTTGAGGCGCTGATTGAGCAGGGAACCGAAATTCCCTATCAGGAAGCGTCCAGTTCCGGCGCGACGAGCGTTTCGTTCAAAAAAGCGGTGCTCGCGCTGAGGGTGAAGCCGCAGATTACGCCCGATGGCCGCCTGCAACTGGCAATCCAAGTGAACAAAGACCGCCCCATTTACACCATCGGCGGAACCAACATCAGCCAACCGCCGCTTGAAACCAAGAGCGTCAAGAGCGACGTGCTGATTGAGAACGGCGGCACGGTGGTCATTGGCGGCATCTACTCCGACGAGGAAATCACGAATGAAAACAAAGTCCCGCTGCTGGGCGACATTCCGGTCATCGGTCATCTCTTCCGTTCAAACAGCAAGACGAAGGAAGAAACGGAACTGCTGATTTTCGTGACCCCGCGCATCGTCGATGAGGCTCTGACCATGCGCTGAGACGCAGGCAGACGCTTCCTGCTGCTATGATTCAAGGCGGTGTCCCGATGGGGTGCCGCCTTTTTTCATCACCACAACACAACAAAACACAAGTGACCCGCTTAATCCTGATTGGCATGATGGGGGCTGGCAAAACGACGGTAGGGCGCGAGCTGGCCAAACGTTTGAACCTGCGCTTTGCCGACTGCGACCACGAACTCATCGAGCGCACGGGTGTGCCGGTTCCGGTCATCTTCGATATTGAGGGCGAGGCCGGTTTCCGCCGCCGCGAATCGCGCATGCTGGCCGAACTGCTCACCGAACAAGACATTGTTATTGCCACTGGCGGCGGCATCGTGCTCGACCCCGCCAATTGCGCGTTGCTCTCGGCGCACGGAACCGTCATCTATCTGAACGTGCCGCCGAGCGTGCTCTGGGAACGTACCCGGCACGACCGTAACCGCCCGCTGCTTCAGGTCGAAAACCCGCGTGAGCGCATTGAGGAGCTATACGGCCAGCGCGACCCCCTGTATCGATCGGTGGCCGACCTCGTCGTCGATGGCGAGCGCGGTTCCTGCGCGGCAATGGCGGCGCGGATTGAAAAGGCGCTTGCCGAATACGCGGACAGGAACCCCCTATGCACACCCTGACGGTCGATCTGGGCTTGCGCAGCTACCCCATCCACATCGGAAGCGGGCTGCTTGAGCACGCGGAACTCATCGCCCCCCATCTGCGCACGCGTAAAACCGCCATTGTGACCAACGAAGTCGTCGCGCCGCTCTACCTTGAGCGCCTGAGCGCGGGGCTTGCCCGCGTGGGCGTGGACATCGTTCCCGTCATCCTGCCCGACGGCGAAGCGCACAAAAACGGGCAGACGCTCAACATGATTTTCGACGCGCTGCTGCGCGAACATTGCGAACGCTCAACCACGCTCATCGCCTTGGGCGGCGGCGTCATTGGCGATATGGGCGGCTTCGCCGCCGCGTGCTATCAGCGCGGGATGCCTTTCATCCAGATACCGACCACGCTGCTTGCGCAGGTGGACTCCTCGGTCGGCGGAAAAACCGCCATCAACCATCCGCTTGGCAAGAACATGATTGGCGCTTTCTACCAGCCGCGCCTGGTGCTGGCGGATACCGTGACGCTTGCCACGCTGCCCGCGCGGGAATTTTCGGCGGGGCTGGCCGAAGTCATCAAATACGGTCTCATCCGCGACGCTGCGTTTTTCGATTGGCTGGAACAGAACATCGATGCCCTGCGCCGCCTCGACGCAGATTCATTGGCGTTCGCCATCGAGCGTTCCTGCCGCAACAAGGCGGAAGTCGTTGCCGCCGACGAAACAGAGCAGGGCGAACGCGCCTTGCTCAATCTCGGGCATACCTTCGGCCATGCCATTGAAACCGGACTGGGCTACGGCCAATGGCTGCACGGTGAAGCCGTCGCGGCAGGCACGATGATGGCGGCGGAACTCTCACGCAGCCTTGGCTGGATAAGCGCCGATGACGTGGCGCGAATCGAACGCCTGCTTGAACGTGCCGGTTTGCCCGCGTTTGGCCCGGATTTAGGTGCGCCGCGTTATCTGAAATGGATGATGCACGACAAAAAAGTCGAAGCGGGAAAACTGCGCCTCGTGCTGCTGCGCGGCATCGGAAAAGCCGTGATGACAGGCGACATCGCCATGAGCCACATGAGCGCGGCCATCGAAGCGCGTTGCCGTTAAAGGGAATCCATGCAAAAACTCGCCCCTTACGCCGTCACCGAATCCGTGTCCCGTGGCCGCCAGCATCCCGAGCCGCCGCCGAGCGAGCGGGGCGAATTCCAGCGCGACCGCGACCGAATCGTCCATTCAACGGCTTTCCGCCGCCTCGAATACAAGACGCAAGTTTTCGTCAACCACGAAGGCGACCTTTTCCGCACGCGCCTCACCCACAGCCTCGAAGTGGCGCAGCTATCGCGCTCCATTGCCCGCGCGCTGGGGCTGAACGAAGAACTGGCGGAAGCCATCGCCTTGGCGCACGACCTTGGGCACACGCCCTTCGGCCATGCCGGACAGGACGAACTGAACGGCTGCATGAAAGCGTTTGGTGGCTTTGAACACAACCTGCAATCGCTGCGCATCGTCGACACGCTCGAAGAGCGTTATGCCGCTTTTGATGGCCTCAATCTGCTGTTCGAGACGCGGGAAGGCATCCTCAAGCACTGTTCCCTGGACAACGCCCGCGCCCTCGGCGAACTCGGGCGGCGCTTCATCGAAGATGCGCGGCCTTCGCTCGAAGCGCAGATTGTTAACCTCGCCGATGAACTCGCCTACTGTAACCATGATGTCGACGACGGTCTGCGCTCCGAACTGCTTGCCCTTGAGCAACTCGATGCCGTAGCGGTGTTCGCCCAATGCCGGCGCAGCGCCGAATCCCACTGGCCGGGGCTAAGCGGGCGGCGGCTGGTGCACGAAACTATCCGCCGCATGATCGATGCCTTGGCGCTCGATCTCATCGCCCAAACACGCGCCCGCATTACGGAAGAGGGCGTGGAAACGCTCAGCGACGTACATGCGGCTAAAACGCTTGCCGGATACTCCGAAGAAACCCGCAAAAATCTGCGAGAGCTAAAAACTTTCCTATTTAATAACCTCTACCGCCACGAGCGCGTGCTGCGCATGACCGACCCAGCGCGGCGCATCGTCTCCGACCTGTTCACGACCTACATGGACAACCCAAACCTGCTCCCGCCGCCGCGCCGCACCCACGCCGAATCCGCTTCAGATTCCGACAAAGCCCGCGCCGTTGCCGACTACATCGCGGGAATGACTGACCGATTTGCGGCAAAAGAACATAGGCGACTGAGTGGCAGAAACGAGGTGAATGATTTGTGACATTTTTCTTGAAATACTTTCTTGGCGGATGATTTCGGAGATGGGCTTGGCTGCGAGCATGATACCTGAGTAGGGTAGCCGTAGAAACCGGACGGATTAGAGGATTTTTTGGTAGTTTTTCTGTAGAAAAATGGTAGAAATCTAAAATTCGGCTGGTAGTTTTTTACTGATTAAATATCGGTTAAAGCCGTTTCGGGTGCAGGTAGGGAACTTGCCCCGCTAATATGTTCCCCGTCGATATCTTCACGGCGTGTGAATGGCGCTACAGTTGGACGTTACCGCAGCTTCTCACTGACCTCAAATTTTTTGTGTCAAAGAACAAGGACTTGATGATCTAGAGCCTTGTTAAAAATGGTAATTCTATTTTTTAGCAAAAACGAACAAGCTGGCTGGGAGTTGCAGCGCACGCTGGTGTCGCTTGGCGATGTCATTGCCTTAGACTGTGAGGGAGAAGGCGGGTTTGTTGGCGACTTGACTGACATAGCAGGCATCCGCGCTACGGTGGCGGCGGTGTCGCCCGACTTTGACCGCGCTGAAAATGTGCCGGAACTTGCGCATCAGGTGAACGAGGCAGCGCCAAAGGCACTGGCGGAGGAAGCTGCTGCATGCAACATCTGGCTCGTGTATTACTCGACCGACTATGCGCTGGCGGCGAAACGAACTGGCATGAATATGCTATTTTTATTATTAACTAAGCTCGTCGCTGGGGCATGGCACTCAAAGTCAAAGAAATCGCATCTATCCTTTCAAGCGATTGGCCATCGCCCGCTGTGCGTTCCCTGAATTCACGTCTCAATACCACACGGCTTCGGACGGTTTTCGGACTGCATCTGTCTGCTTGGCAATTCGGTGTGACACGGCTACTGGATCAGATTTTGGATCCTGCGTTTTCATAGCTGGCCAATGGACGGCATAGCGGGTTGTCTCAATCGCTGACCGTGGCGAACGGCCAGTTTATGATTCCGCCGAAGTCATAAACGTTTGTGTAGCCCATGCGGGCTAATGTTTTGGCGGCTTTTGCGCTTCTTCTTCCGCTCCGGCAGTAGAGCAGTATCACTTTGTCCTTGTCGGGCAATTCTGTTGCGGCGCGGTCTTTCAGTTCGTTGTCCGGGATGAGATAAGCGCCGTCGATGCGTTTGTGTCGGTACTCTTTTTCCGTCCGCACATCGAGGAGCACGTAATCTTTTGATTCCGAAATCATTTTTTGCGCCTCAGCGGCGGAAATTTTATGGGTTTCCGCTATGGGCGCAACGCTGGCTTGCGCGGGGGAACTCCCTGCGGAAAGCGGTTCCGTGTGGTCGCACACGGCCAGCAAAGCCAGGCAAGCCAGCGGGGCAATGAGCAGGTTCTTCAATTTGTTTTTTCTCCGTGATGACGTGCCGCGCAGGGTGACATCGCCGCCGCGCGCGGCCATTATACGAAGTTTGATGAACTGCCTTTCTTTGCCGTGTTTTCCATCTTTTTCTCGAACCGTTCCGAAAACCTGCTGGAAGCCTTGCTGGCGCGGTGGGAGCTTGCGCGTTTGCGGGGGCCGTTTGCGCGGGGGCAGGTCATTGTTCCGGGAAGCGCGATGCGCCGCTATATCGAGCTGGCAATGGCGAATCGCTTCGGGATATGCGCGGGCGTCGATTTTGATTATCTGGCGCAATGGCTGTGGCGGCAGATTGGTCGCGTCGTGGAGGTTCCGGCGGCTTCGCCTTACGCGCCCGATGCGCTCATCTGGCGGATTTTCGCCGCGCTGGGGGAGGGCTGGACGGGGAAACATGCGCGGCTGGCGCGTTATCTGGAACGGGCGGACGCGCGGCAGCGGTTTGAATTGGCGGGACGGCTGGCGCGGCTGTTCGACCATTATCTGTGCTACCGCCCGATGTGGCTTGAAAGCTGGGGCGAGGGCAAGTCCGTTCTGAGAACACAGGAAGAAAACCTGCGCGAGGACGAGGGCTGGCAAGCCGAATTGTGGCGGCGCGTCGGGCAGCATGGCGGGTCGGTGGCGTTTCAGTTGCCGTTCATGAACTTTCTGCGCCGCGTGGCGCGGATGGAGGACGCAGAGCTTGCGCGGGCCGGCTTGCCCGCCGCAGTCGATGTGTTTTGCTTGCCGAGCGTGCCGCCGCTTTATCTGGAGATGCTGCGCTCGCTCGCTCGCGTTGTGGATGTGCGGTTGTATGCGCTCAATCCCTGCCGCGAATACTGGTTCGATATTGTCGATGCCCGCCGCTTGTCGTGGCTTGCGCGGCAAAAACGCGACGCTTTCCATGAAACGGGCAACCGCTTGCTGGCGGATTGGGGCAAGCAGACGCAAGCGCAGATTGAATCCCTGCTCGAAGGCGAGCATCCCGTTCTGGAAAACGCGCAATTCACGGAACACGCCGCTTCCCACTTGCTGGCTCGCCTGCAAAACGCTTTTCTGGATTTGCGGGAACTGGAAGCGGGCAGCGTCCGTTTGGATGAAAATGACCGTAGCATTGAACTGCACCTGTGCCACTCGTGCATTCGCGAACTTGAAGTGCTGCACGACCGCCTGTTGGGGCTGTTCAAGGAGCGGGCAGATTTGCGCCCGTCCGAAATCGTCGTGCTCATGCCCGATTTGGCAGCCTATGCGCCTTTGATTGAGGCGGTATTCGGCACCGCGCCGCGAGAGCGGCATATTCCGTGGCGCATCACGGGGCGGGGGCGGACGGAAGAAAACCCCGTGGCGCGCGCGCTCGATGACCTGCTGGCGCTGGCGGCGGGCAACGCGCCCGCGAGCCGGGTATTCGACCTCATGCAGCAGCCTTTGGTGGCGGCGCATTTCGGGCTTTCCAGCGCGGCGCTGGAAGAGGTGCGCGGCTGGATGTCCGACGCGGGCATTCATTGGGGGCTGGACGCGCCACAGGCGCGAGCCGCTGGCGCGGACGGCGGGCATACCGTGGAGGCGGGGCTTGCGCGGCTGTTTTTGTCTTGGGCGGCGGGAGATGCCGCCAGCCACGCGCTTTTTGCCGGACAGACGGGCGTTCCCCATGCGCCGCAAGGCAGCAATGGATTGACGCTGGGCGTGTTCTGGCGCGTTGCCCGCGCTTTGAGCCGCCAGCGTGCCGAATTGCTGAAGTCGCACGACGCTGAAGGCTGGCGAACCGTGCTGCTTGGTTCGCTTGCCGCGCTGGTTGGGGACGCGCCGGAACACGCCGAAGAAATGCGCACCGTGCGGGAGACCATCAACGCGCTGGCGAATGACATGGCGGGCGGCGGGCAGGAAACCAGCGTCGCCTTGCCGCTCGACATCGTCCATCAAGCCCTAATTGAACGGCTCGACGGGTTCATGCACGGCAGCGTGCCGGGGGGCGCGGTGACATTCAGCGCCTTGCCCGCCCTGCGCGGCTTGCCTTACCGCGTGGTATGCGCCATCGGCTTGGACAACGACGCTTTCCCCGCTCACGGGCGGGCGGACGAATTTGACCTCATGGCGGCTTTTCCGCAAAAAGGCGACCGCCAGCGGCGGGACGACGAGCGCAATCTTTTTCTGGATGTGGCGCTGGCCGCCCGCGACGCGCTGCACCTGTCCTGCGTCGGGCGCAGCGCACGGGACAACGCCGAATTGCTGCCTTCCGTGCTGGTGGGCGATTTGCTGGACGCGCTTGCCGCCGCTTGCGCCGAGCGCCCGGAACAGCCGGATTCGATTGAAAAAGCCCGCGAGCGGCTCATCGTCCGGCATCCGCTGCAATCTTTTTCGCCCAAGTATTTCGTGGCGGAAGAAAAAAGAAATTCACGCCTCGAAAGTTTTCGCGGCGAATTTGCCCATGCGCTCAACGAGCGGCAAAAGCGGTTCGCCGAAAACCGCCCGCACAGGGAAATCCGCTCGTTCGGGGAAGAGGAAAGCGACGGCGATGCGCAAGAGGGCGGCATTGAGCCATTTTTCACCTCTCCCTTGCCGCCGCCGGGCGAGGAATGGCGCTGCGTCGAACTCAACCAGATGAAGCGTTTTTTCAGCAATCCTTGCCGCTTTTTGCTGCGCGAACGCCTGGGGCTGGATTTTTCCGTTGCCGAGGAAGAACTCGCCGATGTCGAGCCGCTCGTCCCAAACAGGGCAGCCACTTGGGCGCTTGCGGATCGCCTGCTGCCCGCTTTGCTGACGGAAAAAGGGAACGCCGCGCCCAGTCCGATTAACGATGAGGCGCTTTTTTCCCTTGCCCGCGCGGGCGGCGAATATCCCGCCGGAAGCATGGGGGAAGGGGCGTTGCGCGGGGAACTGGCGGCGCTGCGCGGCTTTGCCGACCGGGTGAACGCGGCGCTTGCCGAACCCTGCCGCCCGGCGCATTCCATCAAGCTCGCTTTTGCGCTGGATTCCGAATCCGGTGCTGAAAGCGAACGCTGGGAACTGCGCGGCGCGTTTGGCGCGTTGCGCGAAAACGGGCTGCTGGCTTGGCGCTACAGCGAGGACAAAAGCAGCAAAAACAAACGCGCCAATAAAAAACAAGCCGATGACGAAGAGGGCAAGCGATGCGATGCGCTCAGCGAACTCCGCGCGGGCGACGCGCTCTCAATTTGGTTCGACCATCTGGCGCTTTGCGCCGCGCCGCCGCCGGGAATGGAATGCCGCGCGCGCGTCTTTACGCGCAGCGGCGGGCTTGTGCTGAACCCCTTGCCCAGCCTCGATGCGCGGGTGCGTCTCGAAAAAATACTGCGGCTTTACCGCGCCGGACTGCGGGAGCCGCTGCACTTTTTCCCGAAATCGGCATGGGCATTCGTTTCCAGCCCGGACGGCGGGAAAGCCAGGCAAGCCGCGAAAGAAAAATGGAACGGCAGCGATTTTCACAAAAAATTTGCCGAAAAAAATGACGATGCCTATCGGCTGGCCTTGCGCGGGCAATGTCTGGAAGAGGCGCTTAATGACGAATTCTGGGAAAACGTCGAAACTGTGTTGGGAGGCTTTCGAGCACATGCCGCGCTGAATGGATAAGGGAAAAATGCTTCCCTTTTACGCGGCGGGGAAAATACCGGCTTCTGTCACCAGCCAATCCATTGCTCTGTCGTGGGGCTGCGGCAGCACGTCGGGTTCGCGCCCCAGCTCGAAACCGATGCCGACCGCCACCATTTGCATTGCGGCAAGCGTGCGGTCGAAATAGCCGCCGCCGTAGCCGAGCCGATAGCCCCGCGCGTCGAAAGCGTTGAGCGGCACAAGCGCCGCCTCGGGCGTGACCTCCTCGCCCCGTGCCGGAAAAGGAATGCCGTATCGGTCGAGCGCCAGTTCTGCCTCCGCCGTCCAGCGGCGGAAGATGAGCGGCGCGTCGCGTTCCAGCGCCACGGGCAGGGCGACGACGCGGCTTGCGTCCTCAGATAGCCAGCGTTTTGCCCATTCCCGGCAATCCGCTTCCGCTCGATGCGGCCAGCAGAACGCCAAAGTTTTGGGCGCGAGCTTTCCAATCAGTTGGTCGAGGTGGCGCAGGATGGCGGCTTCCCACGCGGCGCGAACCGCTGGCGAGGCGGCTTCCCGCGCCGCCAGCGCGCGCTTTCGCATCGCGCCGCGCAGCAAGCGGGTGTCCATTTCATCTGGTGCGGGCGGGCGAGCCATCCTGAAATCCTTCCAGCGTCCTTCCTGAGATTCGCCGCTATACTACGCGCCTTCTCCGACACGACACACCCGAGCGCCATCATGGAAGCAGAACGCCAAAACGCCATCGCCGAACGCATTGAAGACCTCGCGGCGCGCGCCCGCGCGTTACGGAGGTATCTTTGACTACGAAACAAAATCGACCCGCCTAGAAGAAGTCAACCGCGCCCTTGAAGACCCCGCCGTCTGGAACGACGCTGCCCGTGCGCAGGAATTAGGGCGCGAAAAACGCCAGCTTGAGAACGTTGTCCATGTCCTCGGGGATGCCCGCCGCGACGCGCAAAATCTCAAGGAACTGTTTGACCTCGCCCATGCCGAGGAGGATGACGACACTTTCGAGGCCGTAGAAGCCGACCTTCAGGCGCTTGCGGAAACCATTGAGAAGCTCGAATTCCAGCGCATGTTCTCGCATCCGATGGACCCCGCCAACTGCTTCATCGAAATTCAGGCGGGCGCGGGCGGAACCGAAGCGCAGGACTGGGCGTCGATGCTGGAGCGCATGTATCTGCGTTACGCGGAAAAAAAAGGCTTTGCCGTTGAATTGCTCGAAGAGAGCGAAGGGGACGTGGCGGGCATCAAGAACTGCACGATACGGGTCAACGGCGAATACGCCTATGGGTATCTGCGCACCGAAACGGGCATCCATCGGCTGGTGCGCAAATCCCCGTTCGATTCCAACGCCCGGCGGCACACGAGCTTCAGTTCCGTGTTCGTCTACCCGGAAGTCGATGATTCAATCGAAATCGACATCAATCCAGCGGATTTGCGCATCGACACTTACCGCGCTTCCGGCGCGGGCGGGCAGCACATCAACAAAACCGATTCGGCGGTGCGCATCACCCACTTGCCGACCAACACCGTCGTGCAGTGCCAGAACGACCGCTCGCAGCACCGCAACAAGGACGAAGCCATGAAAATGCTGCGGGCGCGGCTCTATGAACTGGAACTGCGCAAGCGCCAAGCCGAACAGCAGAAATTGGAGGACAGCAAATCCGACATCGGCTGGGGGCATCAGATTCGCTCTTATGTGCTCGACCAGTCGCGGATCAAGGATTTGCGCACGAATCACGAAGTCGGCAACACCCAAGCGGTGCTGGACGGCGATTTGGACGATTTCATTTCCGCGAGCTTGAGGCAGGGAGTTTGATTCCCCGCCGTTGAAGGGCAATCTGGGCGCGGCGGAAGATGTCTTTCTGCCATATCTCGCGCAGGGCGCGGTAGTCGGGGATGGCTAAGGCCGTCCCGGCGGATTTGTCTGTGCCGTCGTGCAGGACATCCCTGAACTTTTCGGTGAAGAGACGCCCATAGCGCGCGTGGGTTTCGCCAAAGTCGCCCTCCGAGGCGTGGATGACCGGAATGTCGCAGCACACGCCCAGCTTCTTGCCCGCGAGATACGCGGAAAAGCTGAAATCGAGGTCATAGAGATGGAAACCGTCAAAGGTTTTTTCGTCGAACCCGATTTCTTCCGCCGCGTCCCGGCGGGCAATCATGCAAAGCCCGTCAATGGCCTGAATGTTGTCGACCACGGGCCAAGGGCTTGTATTCCAAGTGCTCATAACGATGGTTATGACATTGTCTACGGAACGTATGCTTGCGATTGCGCCAGAAGCCAGCGGAACGCCTGCATGCCACCAGAATGGCGATGTGCAGCGGCGCGTGCCCGCAAAGCCCAGAATGTCGAAATCCCGCATGCGGCGGCTGATTTTTTGGGCGAAATCCGGGTCGAGAATCAGAATATCGTCATGCGAAAAAATGACGATGTCGCCCCGTGCGCGGCGCAGCCCCCGGTTGTAGCCCTCCGCCAGCGAGCTTGCGTCGCGGATGGCGATGATTTCATGCGGAACGTTTGCCAGAAGCGCCTCATAGCAGGCGTTAATCTGGGCGAATTTCCAAGGGTTGACGCTGCAAACGATGACGGAGAAAAAAGGCGGCTCTGGCAGGTTCATAGCGTTTCCCCGGCATAGCGGCGGGCAATGGCCAATGTGGCGCGGCGGAACACCGCTTCTGTCCATAGCTCGGTCAGGCTTTTGTCGTCCTTGACCAAGCATCCCGTGCCGATTGCGGACGACATGTCGAAAGGGACGATTTTGTGCCGCTGACCGTATTTCAGGATGAAACGTTCCGCGTATTTTGCGTAAGCATCGGACTTGAAAGGGCTGTTTTCGCCCTGAACGCTTGTGGAGGCGTGGATATAGGGGATGTCGCAGCAGACCCCGATTCTGTACTCGGCAAGGTGAGCCGCGAAACTGAAATCGCAATCGTAAAGATGCCATCCGTCGAAAGTCTCGCTGTCGAACTCAACTGCCGTGGCGGCTTCATGCCGGGCAATGAGGCACAGCCCGTCCAGCACTTTGATGCCGCCCGCCACGGGCCACTCCGGCGAGCCGTAAATCGAGAGGGAAAGAGTGTCGGACTCGCGGCGCGAGCAGTGGCAGACCGCGCCGCGCAGGGAATCCACGGCGGCGAACCAGACCGGGGAAATGAGGCGCGTTGCCCCAGCAAAGCCGAGCATGTCCCACGTATCCATCCGCGTGGCGATTTTCTGCGCAAACTGGCTATCCAGAAAAATAACGTCGTCGTGGGAGAAAACCACAATGTCGCACTGCGCGCGGCGCAGCCCCCGGTTGTAGCCCTCGGCGAGCGAGCGGGCATCGTGGATGCCGATGATTTCATGCGGAACGTCTTTGAGCAGGCGCTCATAGTGCGTGCCGACCTGGGCGAAATTCCACGGGTCGACGCTGCAAACGATGACGGAAAAAGAAACGGCGCTCATGGCTGGCTTTGCCCATCAAAAGGCGCGGCGGGCGCGTTCTGGAAAAGAGCCGTCATGGCCTCCGCGAAGCCTTGCGCGAAGGCTTTAGCGTCGGTCAGCCCCAGCGCCTTCATGCGCGCGCGCAAGAGCGGGTCGGGGGCGAGCCGCTTGTCCGGCGGGGCAAGCTGGCGGGCGAGGTCTATGAAACGCGCCTCGCCCATCGCTATCCATTCTTCCTTGCCCAGCGCCTTCAGGAGCGCGGCGGGGCGCTGCGACCAAGGCAGGATGGCATCGGGAACGAGGCACGGCCTGCCCATCCACAGGCAGGACGGCAGGGCAAGGCCGCCAAAATGGACGGGCGGCATCAGTCCAAGGTCGATGGACTGCCAAGTCAGGCAATAGTCCTCCGCCGTGCGGGCTTGGATGAATACGAGCCGTTCCGGGGCAACGCCCGCGCCGGAGAATTGGGCGGCGATGAATCTTTCTGCCGCTTCGCCCAGTTCTTCCAGATTGATGACCAGCGTCGCGGAGGGATGCTGGCGCAAAGTCTCGGCAAAAAGCCGCCAGCCATTGCGCCCAATTCCCGCTGCGGGCACAAGGCAGCCGAGCACCGGCGCTTCGCCCCATTTCTTTGCAGCACGATGCGTCAATGGCCGTTCCGGCAGGTCGAACACTTCGCCGATTTCGGGCAGCGGCACGGCGGGCAGCATGTTTTCCACGGACAGGCGCTTGCCTGCCAGAACGCGCACATCCGGCGCGATGGGCGCAATGGGCGCTTCGCCCCACATGAGTTTGTGGGCAACGGACGCGCCCAGAAAAACAGCGAGCCGCCCGGAAGGGGCGCAAACGTTCATGTCAACCAGAATGTCAGGCGCGAGCGCCCGGAGCTTTTCAATCGCGCCCTCGTCGTCGCCATCGCTGATATTCAGATTCGTGTCGGCGAGCAGGAAGCACTTCTGGAGCATGTCGTCTTTGAGCGGATGGAAGCAGGCAGTGATAAAGAGCGTGAAGAAACGTTCCGGCGGCAAATAGCGGAAGAGCGCGTAAAGCTGCTCGAATTGATGAGGCGAGGTGAAGTCGCCCACCATGAAAGCGATTCTTATCAGGCCGGATTCGTTGGGCGCGGCGCTTGGGCGGCATGGGCCGGACGGGATGACGCTCTCCAGACGAGCCTGAACGCGGGAGAGCGCCTCGATGAACTGCTCGCCGCTTTCATCGAAACGCGCCAAGCAGCGGGCGGCCATCAAATCATCCGGCAGCCCTTGCGAAAAACGCATCGCGTGTTTTGCGAATTCGGACACATCGCCGCATTCCGCCAGTATTTGCATCAAGGTGTTTCGGATAGCCGCCTGGGCATTTGAAGGCAGATGGCAGGCGGCTTGCAGGGCTGAAACGGCTTCCTCGCTTTGTCCTGCCAAATGCAGGCTTTGCGCGAACGCCGGATAAGCCGCAAACAGGTCGGGCTGCCTCTGTATGGCTTCCCGCAGATATTCCGCCGCATCTAAGGGCTTGCCGGATTTCAGAAAGGTTTCGCCCAGCGCCGCGACAAGGTCTGCGCGTTCCGGCGCGATTCGGGCGGACTGGGCGATGAAATCCCGCGCCTCCCGCACAAGCCCTTGGCGCGCGCAGATAAAGGCGAGGTACGCGCAAGGCAGCGGGTCATCCGGCTTCTCGGCCATCGCGGCGGAAAGGTATTCGATGGCGGCATTGAAATTTTCTTTGGCGAAAGCCTCGATTCCATAATCGAGACTATCCGGTTTTTTCGCTGCGCCGTCTATTTCCGTCAGTGCCGGGGTATCCGGGATGGAATACATGAGGCGGACGGTTTCTATCTCCTGTAATTTATCGCTTAGCTTATTTTGGAAAGTATCCTCAGCGGCTACTTTGAAAACATTGCCACTTACCACGGTAGTAAATGGAACGGATTTTGTTTTTCCGAATCGAGTGATGGCGCAAATGGAATCAAAAAATGAAATACTGGCAATTTCTTGACGATATCGTTTCAGGAACGAGGCGAGCTTCTCATTGGATGATAATTGGTATGCCGGAATATGATAAGCATTGATTGCATCAATGATTTTTTTGAAAAATTCAATGGAAGAATTTTCTCTGTAAAGTCTACCTCCAAATTCTTCCCAATAGCTTGTATGCAAATCCTCAATGATATAAACCCCACCGGGGTTCAGTTTTTTGAAAAGATGTGGAAAAGTACCAATGACTTCGCTGCATAGATGCGAACCATCATCAATGATAATGTCAAAACTTTTGTTGAAAAACAGGTTGTGTACGAAAAACTCATCTGCTGCACTGCCCAGATGGAAATGAATATTTTCGCTGAAATCCAGTTCCAAACATTTGGGGTTAATATCCATTCCATGAATTTCTGAGCCGGGCGGCAGGTATTTTTTCCATATTTCGAGCGAACCGCCGTTTTGTACACCGATTTCAAGCAAGCGCAAAGGTTTTTCTAAATCAAGGTAACGGTCGAGTATTTGGTCATACGCGAACGGGTAGTGTGTCCATTTATAACAGGAAAAACCTTTATTATTTTTGTAAATATCGAAATAAGCCTGTTTTTTCCAGTCTTTCTTGTCATTGGCATCCATTGTTGGCTCCTTTTCGTTTCAACGCAGCGGGTTGGTATAGTGTTCGCCGAAAATTTCAAAGAATTCCCGCCGGCGCGATTCGCACTCTGCATCCTGCAACAGGCATTGGCGGTAAAACTCTTTGGCTTCAATGGGATTTCCTGTTTCCAGAGCAAGCAGGGCGGCGGCTTGCAAAATGCTTGGCTGAAAAAAATCAAATGAAAGAGACATTCTTGCGGCGAGCAGTCCCTCTTCGTATTGTTTGTTTCGGATGCAATTTTCAATAAACAAAGTGTAGTCGGCATCCTGCATGGAGGCGGAGGACATTTTTCTTAAAACAACCGTATGCCCGTTGCCGATTTTGCTATCGGTTTCTTCTACCGCCATGACGCAAAACGTGGCCAATTTTTGGCGATTGACCCAATTGATAAGCTGGAGCATGGATTGGAGGGAACAGACGTAATAATGCGGACGCTGATTTTCTGCGGCACTGGGCGTAGAGATAAGATATTTATCAATAGTTCGGTCTTGATGATAGGCTTCAATCAATTCTTCCAGCCGTGTGAGCGGACGAAAAATATCGAATATCCTTTCTGCTGTCCTTTTGGGGAAAACACAGAAAAAGATGCCGCCTTCTTTCAGGACACGCGCTGATTCAAGAAAAGCGGCGATAGGATTGGGTTCATGTTCTATGACATGGGAACTGATAATGAAATCGAGGCTTTCCGATTCGGCGGGGATATTGCGGAAATCTCCAATTTTGTCGACTTTTGTTGGGGGAAAGCCAATTTTTTTCTGTGCGTCGACATAGACTTTGTAATCATCCAAATCACGGGGGTACAAAGAGCGAACGCCATCGCTGGGCGCGATGTTCGGGCAGTTGGGCAGGCAGAATGGATTGTGCAGGGACGCGCCCAGTTCCATGCCGTTGCCGATGCAGTACTTAAACGCCAGAGCTTGCGGGCCGAACATTTCCTTCTCCTGCTGCCTGTGTGGCAGCGCACCAGCGCCGCCACATTTCGCGGAAAGCGTTTTCCAGGCTGTGCGCCATGCGCTTGCCGTCCAGCAGCGGGCTGGCGAGCATGCGCTCGCGCAGGTTCTCGCGCAGGCGCTTGAGCCGTTCGTGGTCGTTCGCCAGCGCGACGGCGATGTTTACGTAATCGTCGGCGCTTTGGGCGACCAGTTCACGCAGCCCGACGTTTTCCAGAATCGCCTTGCCCATGCGGGCGGAAAGGTGCTCGCCGGGCCAAGTGACGAATGGCACGCCCATCCAGATGGAGTCGTAGCCAGTCGTGCCGCCGTTGTAGGGGAAAGGGTCTAGCCCGAGGTCGATTTCGTTGTGGCTTTCGTAATATTTTTGCTTGGCGACATAGCCCCGGAATTCAAGCTGCGCGGGATTGACGCCGTGGCGCTCGAACTGGCTGGAAAAGTAGCGAAGGGTTTCGTCGTCCCGCCCGCCAAGGGCGACGAGAATCAGGCGGGCGTGCGGGCAGCGGACAAGGATGCGGCTCCATAGCTCGATGGTTTTGACGCTCGCTTTGCGAAAGTGGTTGAAGCAAGCGAAGGTGAAGGGGGCGGAGTCGCGCTCGCAGGGCAATCCCGGCAGGATGGCGGCGCTGCTGATGTCGGCGCGCGCGCCGTAGCAGTCCGGCAGCGGCCACGGGGTTTCTTGGCTCCAGTCCGGTTTTTCCAGCACGGGGTCGGGCGGCACGAAGATGTAATCCATCGTGGACATGCCGCTGGTTCCGGGAAAGCCGAGCCAAGTGGCCTGAATGGGCGCGGGCTTGCGGGCGATGACGTTGCTGCGGCTTCCGTCGGTGTAGCCGTTCAGGTCGATGAGGATGTCGATTTCGTCGCCTTCAATCAAATCCGCCAGCCCGTCATCGCCGATGCCGTTGACAACGCGCCATTGCCGGGCGCAAGCCTTGATTTGGGCGCTGATGGCATCTTCTTCGGAGAAGTTGTAATAGATGAAGGTTTCCAGCTTTTCCGGGTCGATATGCTCAAGGAAAGGCTGGATGAAGGCGGCAACCGGATGGTGGCGCAGGTCGGAGGAGAGCCAGCCGACGCGCAGCCGCCGTTCGGCGTCGCGGTTGCGGGCGGCAAAATTGTTGCCCCGGAACAGGGGACGGAAAACGTGCTCGTCGTAATCCCGCGCTAACTGGAGAATGTCCGCCGCGCTGACCGATGAGGCGGACACCATTGTCCAAAGCGCCTTGGTGTAGCCCCCTGGGGCGAAAGGGTCTTTCTTTCTGGCGCGGGCGAGCAGTTCCAGCGCCTCGTCGTGCCGCCCTTGGTCGTTGTGCCAGGTGGCCAGGTTCATCAGCGCGTAGATGTTGTCCGGCTCTTTCTGGAGGATGCTGTCCGCCGCTTTGCGCACCTTTTCGCTTTCCCCGTCTTTGGCGTAGACGATGAGCAGGGTGTTCCACGCGCTCAGGTTGTCCGGGTTGCGCTCAACCGCCATTTCAAGGTTTTCACGCGCCATCGGCGTCCAGTGCTTGACGGCAAACATCGCGCCGAGCTTTTCGAGTATCCAGTCCTCGGAAATGCCCAGCGCGTGCGCGCGCTCCATTGCGTCAATGGCGGCAAGGGCTTCGCCGCACATGATGAGGGTTCCGGCGAGCTTCGCCTGAATGGCGCGGTCATCGGGGGCAGAATCTGCCGCTTGGCGGAAAAAATTTGCCGCTTCGCGGGTGTCGCCCCGCATCCACGCGATTTCGCCCGCCAGGTCAAACGTGCTGCTTACCGTTGGCGAGAGCGCCTGAAGTTTTTTCAGGCAGGCGGCGGCGTTGTCTTTTTCGTTTTTCTCAATATGCAGATGCCCGAGCGAGAGCCATGAATCGGGATAGCGCGGGTCAAGTTTCGTGGCCTTGCCGAAGGCTTTCAGCGCGTCATCGAGTTCGCCGAGGCGCTGGCAGGCCAGCCCCAGCAGGCAGTAATGCGCGGCCAGCGGGCGGGGCAGGCGGACGACATCTTCAAGCACTTGGCGGGCGTGCTGCCAGTTGCCCGCTTTCACGTATGCGCCGGACAAGCCGCATAGGAAGCCCTCGTTTTTGCCCGCTCGCTGCCGGGCGGCGGCAAGCTGCTGGAGGGCTTCGGGAATTTGCCCGAGCAGGGCGAGCGCCTCGCCGAATTTCAGGCGGTAGCGGGCGTTTTCCGGCTGCAATTCAGCCGCGTGGCCGAAAAAAGTGGCGGCGGTGTCTTGCTGCCCGATGCCCTGCGCGACTTCGCCCAGCCCGAACCATGCCTGATGCGCCGCTGGCGAAAGGGTGGCGGCTTCCTCGAACAGCGCGCCCGCGAGCGGATAGTCTTTGGCGTTTAGCGCGCGCTGCGCTTTGCCGAGCAAGTGTTTCTGTTTGAGGGACATGCGGCGGCATCTGCGGATGGCAATTCAATAAGGATATGGGCGGTGCGCGATGGGCTAAGAGGGGAATAGGCGGGGAATAGCGGGGCATTTCTTTCAAATTCATATTCGCTTCGCCGCCCGCTTTTTCCGCTATTCCGCTTGGATGGGAAAGAGGATGCGGGAAAAATAAAATCTGGCACGTTAAATGCTAGATGCTCTCCGAGGGCGTTGCGTAGCCGTTTCATCCGCCAAGTGGCGAGGCGCACGCGGGGAAACGCCAATAACCTCCAAAGGAGAGAAGAAATGCCGCAAATCATCAATACCAATATCTCGTCGCTCAATGCGCAGCGAAATCTGGATTTGTCGCAGACATCCTTGTTTACGTCGCTGCAAAGGCTCTCTTCCGGCCTGCGGGTGAATAGTTCCAAGGACGATGCCGCCGGATTGGCGGTGGCGGAAAAAATGAACGCGCAGGCGCGGGGCATGACGGTGGCGATGCGCAACGCGAACGACGGCATCTCGCTGGCGCAGGTGGCCGAGGCGGGGATGAATGTCATCGGCAGCCATTTGCAGCGGATGCGCGAGCTGGCGGTGCAGGCGGCTTCCGGGCAATGGGATGCCGACAACCGCAGCGCGCTGGACACCGAATATCAGGAATTGAAGAGCGAAATAGACCGCGTCATCAGCGCCACCAATTTCAACGGCCAACAACTGCTGGACGGCACGTTCTCCGCCGGGGTGAATTTTCAGGTCGGCCCCAACTCGACCCCGGAATCGCAGATTCTGGTGGAAATTGCCCCGGTTTCCGTAGGCACTCTCGCCATCACAGGGGCAGACGGGGCTAACGCGCTCAGCGAGATTTCCGCGATTGATGTGGCCATCAACAACATCAACAACAACCGCGCTTCGCTGGGCGCTATCCAGAACCGCTTTGAGGGCGTGCTCGACCAACTGGCGGCCTCGCGGGAATCCACGGAAGGGGCGCGGATGCGGATTATGGACGCGGACTACGCCACCGAAACCGCGAAGCTGGCGCGGGCGCAGGTGCTCCAGCAGGCGGGCGTGGCCATGCTGGCACAGGCAAACGCCTTGCCGCAGAACGTGCTGTCGCTGTTGCAGTAATTGATAAAAAGCCATGTTCTTCCTCCTTTGTGCGCCATCGCGGTTTTTGCCGGGGCGCACTTTTGTTTTAGGCGGGCGGGCGACAGAAATTCCCTCTCCCGCCGGGAGGGGGAGCAGGGAGCAAGGCAAAGCAGACCGTGAAAATTTCACGCCCGACGCAGAAAAATTGACGGAATGCCGCCGTGCTCATTCAGAAATCCAATATCCCGCCGTTATCGCAAACAAGCAGACGAGCAACGGATAACGTCTCAGGCTCTCGCCGACAATCCTGCGTCTTGCTCGATGAAGTCCCTAACCTCAAGGAGATAAAAAATGGCACAAGTCATCAACACCAATGTCTCGTCGCTCAATGCCCAGCGCAACATGAATACTTCGCAAGGCGCTCTGAGCACGTCCCTCCAGCGGCTCTCCTCTGGCCTTCGCGTCAATAGCTCCGCCGACGATGCCGCCGGTCTGGCCGTGGCGGAAAAAATGAACGCGCAAGCGCGCGGCATGACGGTAGCGATGCGCAACGCCAACGACGGCCTTTCCCTGGCGAAAACGGCGGAAGCGGGCATGAACGTGATTGGCGAGCACCTCCAGCGGATGCGCGAGCTGGCCGTGCAGGCGGCGTCTGGCCAATATGACTCCACCAACCGTGGCGCGCTGGATACTGAATTCCAGCAACTGGCGAGCGAAATCAACCGCGTTATCAGCGCCACCAATTTCAACGGTCAAAAACTGCTCGACGGCACGTTCTCGGCTGCGGTCAATTTCCAGGTTGGCGCGACCACCACCGGCGAATCGCAGATCGGTGTCAAAATCGGTGTGGTGTCCATCGGCGCGATGGCGGTGAGCGGCTCCACGGGCGGCGCGGCACTCTCCGCCATGAGTTCCCTCGACACTTTGATTAACGACATCAACAGCAACCGCGCTTCCCTGGGCGCGATTCAGAACCGTTTTGAGGGCGTGCTCAATCAGCTTTCGGCGGCGCATGAAAACACCGAAGCGGCGCGTGGCCGAATCATGGACGCGGACTACGCGTCTGAAACCGCCAAGCTGGCGCGTTCGCAAGTGCTGCAACAGGCTGGCGTTGCCATGTTGTCGCAGGCAAACGCCCTGCCGCAGAACGTGCTGTCGCTCTTGCGATAACGCTCTGCGCGGCAAACGGTTGTAACAGGGGGGACGCTGGCCAGTGGCCGGCGTTCCCTCAAGCCACACATAAAGAGGGCTGAATCGTGGAAATCAATGCCATCACTAACGCCGCTGCGGGCATCGGGCTGTCTGGCCGCGCCACGTCGCAGGCATCGCCGCGATCTTCCACGCCCCAGTTTGCCGAAATGGCCGGACTGCCCGCACAGCAGTCCTCCCAAGCCGCCGATGAGGCGCGCGCCGTCGGTCGCGGACAGGAAGCGACGAATCCCGGCAGCGCCGCGCAGGCGGAAAAGCTGGAGCAGGCAGTGCGGGAAAGCGTGGAAAAGCTGAATAACTTTATCCGTCCTTATGTGACTTCTTTGGAGTTCTCGATAGACGAAGATCTGGGCAGAATCGTGGTCAAGATCATGGATAACGAAACAGATGAAGTCATCAAGCAGATTCCCTCCGAGGACGTGCTGGCGCTGACCAAGGCGCTCGACAAGGTCGCGGGGCTAATTGTGGAACAGGAAGCATGAGCGCATCTGTCGTGCGCGTTTGAATTTGAAGGAGGCAACATCATGGCAACCGTTACTTCGCTGGGCGCAGGTTCGGGGCTGGACCTGGAAGGTTTGGTCACGAAACTCATGACTGTCGAGAGGCAGCCTCTCGCCAAGCTGCAAAGCCAGGTGAGTTCCTTCAATACGAAGATTTCGGCGATGGGCACGTTGGCAAGCAAGCTGTCGGCGCTGCAAACGGCAAGCAAGGCGCTGAAGCCGGACGTATTGCAGTCCGCGCTGGATAAGTTCGGCACTTTCAAGGGAACGGTTTCCGATGACAAGGCGGCTTCCGTCACCGTTGGCGCGGGCGCTCGCTCCGGCAGCTACAACCTGGAAGTGACCCAGCTTGCGCAGGGCCAGAAAACCCGGTTCGACGCCAGCAGCTTCAATGGCGGCGCAATTGAATTCACCTTTGGCGACACCACAAAGAATTTTTCGGTCACGCCCTCGGGCACGGGGCTGAACGCGGTTGCCAACGCCATCAATCAGGCGGGCAAGGGCGTGACGGCCACCGTCGTCAATGGCAGCAGCGGGCAGCAATTGATTCTGACCGGCGCGGAAGGCGCGGAAAACGCCTTTACCGTGAGCGGCGCGGGCGTGTCAGGCACGGCAACCCAAGTGCAGGCGGCGCAGAACGCGGAACTGAAAATCGACGGCATTTCCATCACCAGCGCCTCCAATACCGTGAAGGACGCTGTGACGGGCGTGTCGCTCCAGTTGAAAGCCACGACGACCGCGCCCACGACCGTGTCGGTAGAAGCGGATTACGGCGACAAGCTCCAGAAAAATCTGGAGTCTTTCGTCAAGGCGTTCAATGACGTTGTCAGCACCGTCAAATCGCTTGGTTCCTATGACAGTGAAACGAAAGCGGCGGGGGCGCTCAACGGCAATCGCCTCTTGCGGGACGCGGAGACCACGCTGCGCAACCTCGCCTTCGAGCCGAGCAGCAGCCTTCAGGACAGCAACGGCGATGGCTTGACGCTTTCCAAGCTGGGCATCAGCTTCCAGAAGGACGGCACGCTTTCGCTCGATAACGACAAGCTCAAGGAGGCGATTACCCAAGACCCGAATATGGTCGCCAACTTTACCGCCGAAATCGGGAACCGCTTCAATAGCGGACTGGACAAGCTCGCGGGCACAGGCGGCGAAGTTCAGTTGGCGCAGGACAGCATGCGGAGCAGCATCCGCAATCTGGAAAAGCGGCAGGAAACCATGACGATGCGGCTGGAGGCGGTGGAGGCGCGTTACCGCAAGCAGTTCAGCGCGCTCGATACTTTGGTATCGAGGATGAATTCGACGAGCAACTATCTTGCGCAGCAACTCGCTTCCATCAGAACAACATGATGATGCCGTCCATGACGGCGGAGAGAGAACATGTTTGGAAGATATGAAAGCCCCGCCAAGACTTACGCGGATTGGGGACACGCTTCAGACATCAGCACGGCCAGCCCGCACAGGCTGATCGTGCTGCTGTTCGAGGGCGCTGAGACGGCGATCAACGTCGCGAGGGTGCATGCGGAACAGGGCAACATCGCGGAACGCGGCGCAAACCTTTCCAAAGCCATCGACATCATCGGCAACGGGTTGAAAGTGAGCTTGGACATGGGGCAGGGCGGCGAACTGGCGGCACGGCTCGCGGCGCTGTATGACTACATGGTCTCAAGGCTGCTGTGGGCGAACATGAAAAACGACATCCCCGCCATGAAGGAAGTGCTTTCGCTGCTTAGCGAAATTCATGGCGCTTGGGCGCAGATCGACCCCGACAAACAGAAGAAATGACCTCGCTTTAGGTTTTAAGTGGCGGGGCTTTTGGAGCAAGTCCATGAAGGCTCGCGTTGAATCCGTTTCGTATCAGTCGGTTGCGCAGGAAATCGCCAATCTTGAGCCGCTTTTCGCGGAAAAAAGCTGGGAAGACGCCGCCCATCGCATGAGCGCGCTCGTCGACCGGCTGGGGCATTTGCCGCCCGCTTGCCCGAAAGACCGCGCCGAGATTGAACGCACGCTCGCCAATCTGGCGGCGCTCGTCGAGCACATCTATCAGCGGTACGGCGAAAAGCCGCCTTCCGCGTCTGGCGCGGAAGCGGTTCTTCAGTAGCGGGTTTCGTTCAGCAGCGGTTTCGGGCCGGGCGGTTCGCCGCCTACAGCCCGTGCTGTTCCATGAAGCAGGCCAGCGCCCCGATGGGGTCGGGTTCCATCAAGCCGATTTGGTCGATGTTCCCTTCATAGTGGTCGATGAGCACCGCGAGCACTTCCAGTTCGTCCGCGTTCAGGGAATCCGCGTCCAGAGAACCGGGCATGGCTTCCAATAACGCGTCGACGCGAGCCAAGGCGGCGTTGTAATCGGCTTTGCTATGGATGGGTTTGATGTTCATTGCAGGGACTCCATATGAATTCCCTTTTGTTTACGGCAGCTTGCGCGGACAGTTGAGTATGTTCCGTGAGCTTGGGGCGCGAATCCAGCCTGTAATCTGCGTTTTGGTGAAATATGGCGCACTCGGAAACGTGCCTATGCCGCATTCGGCGGCGTTTCGGCAAAAGCGCCCGAGGGTTTCTTATCTGGTTTTGGGGATGGCTTCGGGGCTTGGCTGAATGCCCGCGAAACCGGGGCAGAACCCGCCCACGAATCGTGCCTCATGCCATATGACTTGCCTGTTTAGGCAAGGTTGATTGGCCCGCGACAGGCAAGCGAATCCGCCGCGCCAACAGGAAGGGCATAGCACACTATTTCACGCTGAACGGTCTGTTCCTCCTAATTGTCATTCTTAGTGTCTTGCGATTGTCCTAGCAATTATTAACCTCTAGACACTAGAGAAAGCGCCCGCCATCGGCATGCCGAATGGCTCGCCGATGCTTCTATCATCAAAAAAATGAGGGTCATCATGCTTTTCGGTGCAAATAAACGATTGCGGGAAAAGGAGCTGGAACTCCAGTCGGCTCGTCAGGAAATCGAGCTGCTCAAGCAGTGGACGCAAGACGCCAAAGACGAACTGGCCCACTTTGAGGAATACCATGCCTCGATGGAGGATAAGCGCACCCGGCGGAACTCCTATCTGCCGCCCTTTGGCGAGACAATCAACAGCATCGACGTTGTGAGGGGAAAGTTCATCGAATTTTCGTCGACGCTGGACGAAAGATATAAAGAAACCAAGGATGCGGTCTCTAAGCTCGGGGAATCCCGCCGCGCGCTCGATGAGATGGTCGAGGCTTTTGCCAAAGTGACCAACAACCAGCTCTCGATTGCGGCGGCGATGGATAATCTGGCCGAGAAAACCAACGAAGTCTCGGGCTTTGTTTCCCTAATCCGCGAGATTGCCGACCAAACAAACTTGCTGGCGCTGAATGCCGCAATCGAGGCGGCCAGGGCGGGCGAATCCGGGCGGGGCTTTGCCGTGGTGGCCGACGAAGTGCGTAAGCTGGCCGAAAGAACGGCGCAAGGGACGCAGGAGATTTCCACCTTGGTTTCGGCGATTGGGACGGCTTCGGCAAACACGAAAGTGCAGGCCAATGAGGCTGCCGAGTTTGCCAAGGTTCGCCAGAAAGGCACCAGGGAGACCAGCGACACAATCATCAAATTGGCCGAACTGGTTGAGATGATGGCTCAGGTGATTGGCGATCAGGCCATTGAAAGTTTCATGGAGACGGTCAAGTTCGACCATCAAATGTTCAAGCTCGGCGTCTACAAAATGCTGGCCGGCATTTCGGAGATCGACCCCGGAATCCTCAAGAACCACAAGCAATGCCGTTTAGGCGTTTGGTGCGACGAAGGGCAGGGCAAGAGGGTTTTTGGGCAGCATCCCCGGTTCCGCTCGCTTGATGTGCCGCATGCCAAGGTGCACGACTGCGCCAAAATCGCCCTGGAAGCGGCGCAGCAGGGCGATTCCGAGAGCATGCGGGACGCGCTGCATTCGATGGAGGCGGCATCCGTCGAGGTGGGCTTGATACTGGATAGCTTGCTGATACAGAAAGCGCCTTAGAGGTTTGTTCCCGATTTTTTTAAGGACGGCTGAGGAGCCTGGAGGCGTTGTCCTGTGCGCTAAGGCGATGCCGCGCTCCGAAGCGGTTGGGGCTTTCGGTTTATCCGAACACATCCGGCGCGGCTTCGGCGAGTGCTGAAAGTGTTTATTTCTTGGCTGAAATGCCTGTAAAAACGGTGAAAAATACGCAATGGGCGAGTTATGGCAAAGCTGCCGCTGTACTGGGGAGAGGCGGTTTATACGAATAGCCAAAAAGTTTCCCGAAACAAGAAGATAGAAGGAGTTTCGTTCTTGTACTGAAACTATCAGTATAATCAAGGGGAATCTTCACGAGTATTGACACAAAAGCAACACCTCCCGCTTTTGGGATAGCAGCACCATAAACCTTGGTAGCAATAGCAGAAGGGAGTTGTAACCATGCCAGAAGTTGTTGAAATCAAAAACCGCAGAGGGCGTCCTCCCTATGAGCGCCCCGTAAAGCAGATGGTTTCGTTGCGAATGGACATCGACGTGCTCGAAAGCCTTCGGGCCACAGGCAAGGGCTGGCAGACGCGGATCAACCAGATCATGCGTGAGTGGCTGAAGGAACAAACCCCAAACGAATAACGGAAAGCGCGTTTTCCCTCGCGGGCCATCCGGTTTCGGTATTTTGTTTCAGCGAAACCGGGTGGCTGGTTTATTTTTTAGGGATTGCGAAGCGGGCTTCCCGCACGCCAGCGCAGGCGGGGAGCGCGAGGCAAAACCCCGCTGGCTCAAGATAATTGCTGCGCGTCCGCTTCTTCCCCGCCCGCTTCGTCGAGCCGTGCTGACTCGATGCGCTGGAAACGGGCGCTGATTTTGCGGCTGGAGATGTGGACTTCTTCCACGTCTTTGCTCACCAGCCCGATATGGCGGGACAGCGCGTCCATGCGGTCGTTGAAGCGCCCGAAATCCTTTGCCAGCCGCCCCAGTTCTTCTTGGATGATGTGAATCTGGCGGCGGGTCTCAACGTCTTTGAGCACCGCCCGCGCCGTGTTGAGCACCGCCATCAGGGTGGTGGGCGAAACAATCCATATCCGCCGCGCTTGCGCGTGGGCAATGATTTCGGGGTGCGAGGCGTGCAGTTCGGCAAAAACCGCTTCGGCGGGCAGGAACATCACTGCGCCCTCCGCCGTGACGCCGGGCAGGATGTATTTGTCGGCAATGGCGTCGATGTGGCGGCGCACGTCGGCGCGGAAGGCGGCCTGCGCGGCCTTGCGGTCGGCTTGCGCCAGCGATGGGTCGAACATCCGGTTGTAGTTTTCGAGCGGGAACTTGGCATCGATGGCAACTTTGCCCGTGGGCTGGGGCAGGTCGAGCAGGCAATCGGCACGGCTGCCGTTGGGCAGCGTCGCCTGAAAGGCAAAGGCATCCGGCGGCAATGCGTTGCGCACTAGGGCTTCAAGCTGCACTTCGCCAAACGCGCCACGGGCGCGTTTGTCCCCCAGAATTTCCTGAAGGCTCACGACGCTGGAGGCCAGCCCGTCGATTTTTTTCTGCGCTTCGTCTATCGTCGCCAGCCGCGCCATGACGTTGGCGAAGGTGTCGTTTGTTTTGCGCAAGCCCTCATCGAGACGGGTGTTGACATGCCCGGAGAGCGTCTGCAAGCGGCCTTCCACGCTGCTCGTGAGGGTGTCGATGGCGCGGGACAACTGCATCGAACTGGCCGTCAGGCCGCTCTGGAGCAATTCGCGGTCGGCGCGGGCGTGCTCCCCGATGCGGTCTGTCTGCCGTTCCATCCTGTCGTGCAAATCCCGCAGCAGTTCCCGGTGCTGGTCAAGTGCGCCGCGTTCCAGCGTCTCCAGCAAAAGGCGTTCGCGGCGGCTCGCTGTGGCGGTCTGCCAGATCAGCGCGGCGGCAATGCCAAGCAGCAGGGCAAGCCCCGCGAGCAGAAGAAAAAGCAGCGTGGAAAATTGCGGCAAGTCAGTCATCATTTATCGCCAACCATGTTGGGCGCGGCCTGCCCCAAGGCATGATGGACAAGCTCCGCCCAGTACGCCGCCCCAAAAGGCAGAATGCCATCGTTGAAATCATAGGCAGGATTGTGCAGCCCCGCGCCGCAATTCGTCCCGGCCTCTTCCGCCGTGCCGTTGCCAATCCAGATGTAAGCGCCGGGTTTGTGCTGAAGATAGAAAGAGAAATCTTCGGCGCCCATGCTGGGGCGCTCGTCGGTGCGCACCCGCTCGCGCCCCATGACCGCCGCAGCGGCTTGCTGGCAGTTCATGGCTTCCGCAGCGGTATTGATGGTGGGCGGGTAGTTGCCGTCACGCGGGAAAAAATCAATTTCTACGCCCAAAGCGGCGGCCAGCCCCGCGCACAGTTCGGCGAGGCGGGAAAAAGCCCTTTGCCGCACGTTCTGGGAAAAGCTGCGCAAAGTCCCGGACAATTCCGCTTGGGCGGGGATGACGTTATAGACATCGCCCGAATGGAAGCAGGTCACGGAAACCACTGCCGCGTCAAAAGGGTCGAGCGAGCGCGACACCACGCTCTGCACGGCCTGTACCAGCGCCGCCCCGGCATGGATAGGGTCGGCTGTCAGGTGCGGCATGGCGGCATGTCCGCCGATGCCCCGGATGCGGATGTCGAAACGGTCCGTTCCCGCCATGACCGCCCCGGCATGTACGGCAAAATGTCCGGCGGGCAGCCCCGGCCAGTTGTGCAGTCCGTACACCGCGTCCATCGGAAACCGCTCAAAAAGCCCATCTTCTATCATGGCTTTCGAGCCGCCTTGGCTTTCTTCCGCAGGCTGGAAAATCAAATACACGGTTCCATCGAAATCCCGCGAAGCGGCCAGCAGCCTTGCCGCGCCCAGCAGCATCGTGACGTGGCCGTCATGCCCGCATGCGTGCATGCAGCCATCCAGCGCGGAGCGATGGGCAAAATCGTTGGCTTCATGAATTGGCAGCGCGTCCATGTCCGCCCGCAAGCCGATTGCCCGCCCGCCATTGCCCGCCCACAATACCCCGACCACGCCGGTTTTTCCGATGCCGCGATGTGTTTCGATGCCAAGCGCCGCCAATTCGCGCGCAATCACATCTGCCGTGCGCGTTTCGCGGAAAGCCGTTTCGGGATGGGCGTGGAGGTCGCGGCGGATGGTCTGCAAAGCCGCCTGTTCATTTAGGGCGGTGTCGAAAAAGCGGGTGCGCACGGGGCAGGGGAGAGGCATGGGCAAACAGATATTGAATGGGCAGCAAATGGGAATGGGAATATCCATGCGATTCTACGTGAATGCCCCTCAGGCAGGCATGGTTTATACGCCATTCAATTTTTGGGCGGTATGCCAAAAATGCGCAAATGACGGATTACTCCACGTCTGCGCCCCCGTTTTCGCCACTAGAATGTATTCATACTACCCGGCGGAGAGCAGCGCAATGGCTTCCATATCTTTCGACAGCCTGACGGTTTATCTGGTAGAGCCTTCGTCCATGCAAACCCAACTGGTCACGCATATGCTCGATCAGCTAGGCGTATCCCAGATGCGCCATTTCAGCGGCGCGGGCGAGGCGCTTTCCGAAATGCGCGCCAAGCCGCCCGATGCCGTTGTCAGCGCCTTTTATCTACCGGATATGAGCGGCACGGAATTGGTCGCCGCCATGCGCGACGATGCTGCGCTGGAGAGGGTTCCGTTCATCCTGATTTCCAGCGAAACCCGCCCGCAAGTGCTCGATCCGGTGCGCCAGTCCGGCGCGTGCTGCATCATCGAAAAGCCTTTTACGCCTGAACAGATGCAGCGGGCGCTCGTTTCCGTTCTCGAAAACGCTTCCCCTCCCGAAGAACTGGAACTCGGCGAGGATGAGGAACCGGAAAACCTGAAAGTGCTGCTGGTCGATGACAGCGTTATGTCGCGCAATTACGTCCGCCATCTGCTCGAAGACATGGGAATCAAGCACATTTTCGAGGCGGAAAACGGAAAGGACGCGGTGACAATGCTGGCTGACACGATGTTCGACATCGTGCTGACGGACTACAACATGCCCGAGATGGATGGCCGCGCCCTGATCGAATACATCCGCACGCAAAGCTGGCAGACGGAAGTTCCGATTTTGATGCTGACCAGCGAGAACAATCTAGGACGCCTTGCCGCAGTCGAGAAAGCGGGCGTTTCGGCAATCTGCGACAAGCCGTTCGACCAGCGCACCATCCGGCACGAAATCACCCGCGCATTGCGAAGGTAAGGGAAACGCGCTGTTTGGTCGCCAAATTTTGGCTCCGCCCGTTAGCGGAGCCAGAAATCGTTCCTGTCCCTAAAAATCCGCCGTGTCCGGGTCAGGGCCGATGCGGCCTTTAGGGCTGTCGAGAACGTCCAGCAGGGCAATATCTTCGGCGTCGAGGCTGAAATCGAAAACGCGGGAGTTTTCGTTGATACGCGCTGGCGTGACCGATTTCGGAATCGTGATGAGGCCGTTGTCGATATGCCAGCGCAATACGACTTGCGCGGAGGTTTTCTGGTGCTTTTGCGCGATGCGCAGAACCCGGTCGTTTCGCAGCGCCGCGCCTTGCCCGAGCGGGCTCCAAGATTCGGTGGCAATGCCGTGCTTGGCGTGAAAGGCGCGCAGTTCCCGTTGCTGGAAAAAGGGGTGCAGTTCGATTTGGTTGACCGACGGAACGACACCGGTTTCATCTAGAAGGTGCTGTAGATGGGAAATCTGGAAATTGGAGACGCCAATCGAGCGCACGCGCCCTTCGTTTTTCAGCGCGATCAGGGCGCGCCAGCTATCGAGGTAGCGTTCCATGCGCGGCATCGGCCAATGAATCAGGTAGAGGTCGACCGCGTCGAGCCGCAGCCGTTGCAGGCTTTCTTCGCAGGCGCGGAGCGTTTCGTCAAAGCCTTGGTCGCTGTTCCATAGCTTGGTGGTCACGAATATTTTTTCACGCGGCACGCCCGAGCGGCGGATGCCTTCGCCGACGCCCGTCTCGTTTCCGTAGGCGGAGGCCGTGTCGATGAGCCTGTAGCCCGCAGCCAGCGCGGCAGCCACGGCGGCGGCGGCCTTTTCTTCCGGGGTCTGCCAAGTGCCGAATCCAAGCTGCGGAATCTGCATGCCGTCGTTCAGGGTCAAGGTGGTTTGCGTCATGGCGTTCTCCTTATCGGTTTTCAGTCGGCGTACCCAAAGAATTCCCGATGCCCTCGCATCTCTTTGAGCCGTTCGACCAAAAGCATGAAATCGCTGTCGCTGTCGACCGGGTTGAGCGCGGTGGAGTCAACGGCGAACAGCGGCGAGGCTTCGTATCTGAAAAAGAAATCGGCGTAGTGCTTGGCGACTTTTTCAAGATAGGTTTCGGTAATGCGGCGCTCGGCATCAACGCCGCGCTTATAGACACGCGCCGCCAGCGATGAGACTGGCGCTTGCAGATAGATGACCAAATCGGGCGCGGGCAGCGCAGGCGGCTTCATGGCGGCGTAGATTTTTTCGTACAGCGCCAGCTCGTCCGGCGGCAGGTTGCATTTGGCAAACAGCGGGTCGCGTTCCAGCATGAAGTCGGTGACGATGTACTGGCACTCTTTTTCATCTTCGCCGTTCAGCGCCTTGAGCTGCTCGAACCGCTGAAAAAGGAAATGAAGCTGCGCTGGCAAAGCCCAGCGTTCGGGATTTTGGTAGAAACGGGCGAGAAAGGGGTTGTCGTGCGGTTGTTCAAAAACTGGCTTGGCGGATGGAAGGTAAGCGGCCAAGCGCCGCGCCAGTGAAGTTTTTCCCGCGCCGATGGGGCCTTCTACGGCGATATGGCGTACTTTTTCGAGCATTGTGGTCGTGGATTCGCGCCGTAATCAGGCAAAGATGAAGAATGGATGAAGTGGTGATGCTAGCAAAAAAGCCGCTCCGACAGAAAACCCGCAAAAACGTGTTCTTCCTGTGCCGTGCCAATGAACGGGCCTTGTTGCAGGTCGCATCCCAGCGCGAGCAGAAAATCTTGCTGCGCCCGACGGGTTACGCCCCGCGCCATGACGCGGATGCCGAGCGGGGCGCACATCTGGGCGATGGCTTCGATGAGCGCCGTATCCCCGTCGTTGCGGCCAATCTGCGCGGCAAGGTTTGCGTCGAGCTTGAGCACGCTGAAACGGTAGCGGCTCAGTTGCGCGACGGAGACCGGATCGCGCCCAAAATTGTCGAGCGCCAGCCGGACGCGCATCTCAGCCAGCGCCCGCAGCGTGGGCGCGAGGTCGGATTCATGCAGCGAAAGCGCGGCGGCGTCGATGGATAGTTCCAAACTGCGCGGGTCGAGGCGGCTCATGGCGAGCGCCGCGCGGATTCGTTTGGGCAAGCCGCCGCCGGGAAGCTGGCTGGCTGAAATGTTGATGCTGACGACCGGGGCATGTCCAAGGAGGTGCGGCCAAGTGGCGGCGGCGCGGCAGATGACGGAAAGCGCCCAAGCGTCGAGTTCCATTTCCTCGCTCCCGACAGGGCTGACGGCATTCCTTTTTTTTCGGGAGCGGGCGGCGCGTGCCGTGTCGACGGCGGCAATGGCGGCTTCGATTTGGTCGAATGTGCGCGAATCCTGTCCGGGCGGCTGCCAGTGCAGCAGGGCTTCGCCCGCGTAGAGCTTGCCGTTGCGCGCGTCGACTTGCGGCTGAAAATGGAGCGCCAATGGACAAGCCGTCGGCGTGGGTTCGGCGGACAGCCGTTCGTAGCCAAGAACGATGGCATGTATGCCGGGGCGCAGCCGGGGCGCGGCAATGTAGGGAAAATCATGTCCGCGCCCGTCGGGCAGGACAAGCCGGAGCGTGCCACGCGCCTCGCCCCGAATCAGCAGCCTTTCGCGCGCCTCAAGAAACGCATGGCCATCCGCGAACAGGTCGGCCAGCGGCTGTCCGGCAAGCTGGCGGTAGCTGCGGCCTAGCAAGCGGCAGGCGGCGCTGTTGGCGTCGATGATATTTTCGTCGCCGGTAATGAGCAGCCCTTCGTCGATGAGTTCGAGCAGGGCGAGGTAAACCCCGACTTCCGCGCCTTCCGAGAAGTCAGGAATGAATAACTCTTCGCCGTGTTCGTTCCGCGATGGCGGAGCGGATTTCATCGGTGGCTGCATGCCAGGCTGTCCGGTCGGGTTATGTCGGCGCGTGAAGGACGGAGCGGGGTGGTTTTATGAAAACACCGTGCGCCAGCTTACTCGCCGCGACCAATATGGAACGGGCGAATAGCAGGGGCAAGACGGCGGTTATTTGCGTTTTGGCTGCGCGGACGCACTTATTTTTTGCCCAGGCCGCCAAGCAGGGCCGCTAGCGGGCGCTGGGGCTTGGTGGGCTGATCGGCGCGCGCGGGCGGAGCCTTTTGCTGTGGGATGAGGCTGGCGGCAGGCTCATAGGGCTTGGAAAAATCGAAACCGTCGGCGGCGGTCATGGGGGAGGGCGTATTGTGTCGCGGGGAATGTCCGCGTTTTGCGCTTTTGCCGCCGCCTTCGCGTCCGGCACGGGCTTCCGCGCTGCGGCTCGTGCGGCGGCGCGGCTCGGCATCTGCCTCGGAAGTCTCGGGTTCCGGGTCGAAGCCGGGAACAGTCTCACGCGGGATCTCGAATTTGATGAGTTTCTGGATTTCCGCGAGCCAGTGCTTTTCTTCGGGGCTGACCAATGAAACGGCGCGTCCCTTGTTGCCCGCCCGTCCCGTGCGGCCAATGCGGTGGATGTAATCCTCGGCGGTGTGCGGCAACTCAAAATTGATGACGCAGGGCAAATCGTCGATGTCCAGCCCTCTGGCGGCAACATCTGTGGCGACCAAAACGCGCAAATGCCCCGCTTTGAACGCTTCCAGCGTTTCGGTGCGTTGCTGCTGGCTTTTGTCCCCGTGGATGGCATCTGCGGAAATGCCGCTGCGCGTGAGGAAATGCGCCAGCCGCCCGCAGCCGATTTTCGTGTCGACGAACACCAGCATTTGCGTGTCCGGCTGGTGGCGCAGCAAGTGGGCAAGCAGGTTGCGCTTCATCCCCGCGCTCACCGGATGCACCACATGGGTGATGGTTTCCGAGACCGTGTTGCGGCGAGCCACTTCAATCAGTTTCGGGTTTTTCAGCATCCGGTCAGCGAGCTTGCGGATTTCTTCCGAAAAGGTGGCGGAAAAAAGGAGGCTCTGCCGATTCGCAGGCAGCAGTTCCAGAATGCGGCGGATGTCCGGGATGAATCCCATATCGAGCATTCGGTCAGCCTCATCCAGCACCAGCACTTCAACCTGCGAGAAATGGACGGTTTTTTGCTGGACATGGTCAAGCAGCCGGCCCGGCGTGGCGATGACGACCTCAACGCCACGACGCAATTCCTGCATTTGCGCGTTCATGTCGACACCGCCGTAGATGCAGGTGGCGCGAAGGCTCAAATGTCGGCCATACCCTGTGACGGACTCGAAAACCTGCATCGCCAATTCGCGGGTTGGGGCAAGAATCAATGCGCGAACAGGATGCCGGGCGGGCGAGGCGCTGGTATTGGCGTGACGGGCAAGGCGCTGCAACAGCGGCAGGGTGAATCCTGCTGTTTTGCCCGTGCCGGTCTGTGCGCCTCCCATCACATCCAGCCCGCCGAGGATGATGGGAATGGCTTGTTGCTGGATTGGGGTGGGTTCAGTGTAGCCCGCGTCGGCGACAGCCTGAAGAAGTTCCGGGATAAGGCCGAGATCGGCAAAACTCATGGTTATTGTTGTTCAGGGCAAACACCCGCGCTGGCTTCGGGCGAATGGCGATAACAAGTCGCTGATTAAAAAGCAGCGATTATACACCCGCGCCCCTCTCCCGCTTTGTGGAAAAGGGAAAACCGCGCCGTGGCGGCTCAATGCGCGGCGACTTGCGGCGGCGGGGCGGGTGGAATCAGGATTTGCGGCGGCGGCTGCGGGGCGGCGGCGGGCGGGTTCGGTTCGTTACGCGCCACCACCGACGGCACTTCCTTGAGGCTGTGCTCCATCATGTAGTCGTTCATCGACTTCCAGCCCGTAAAAACAGAGGCTTTCTGCGCGTCGGGGTTCAGCGTGTAGCAATCCTCAATGGATCGCCCTGTCTGGCGACAGGCGCTACCAATGGCTTCCGCGTCGGCGGCCTCTTTGACCGGATTCGGCAATTCGAGCGTGTCGGCAAGCCTGTCGCATGCGGACAGGAGCGGCAACGTGGCAACGAGGGCGAAGTAAATGGTTTTGCGCATGGACGGATGGCAGCAAAAGTGGATCCGTATTCGTTTACGGCAAACACATACCAGAACTTGACCCCCTGATGGGCACAATAATGCGTCATTTTTGACTTTATTCATGGCATCGCGGCGATGAAGTGCGGATAGGCAACAAATGCCGCATCCATTGTGCGTTATTTTGAATGCCGATCATTTGCCCGCCTATAATCGCCCTTCGCTTTTTTTTGCGAGACTATTTCAGGAGCATTCATGAGCACATTCATTCAAGGTATCGGCTGCCGTGGCATGGTTTGCGCCATTGGAGCCGTCATGCTGGCCACGCTGGCGATGCCCGCCGCTGCCCAAGCGAAAAAAGCCAAGGCTCCTGCGGCAGCCAAGGCCGCTAAAGCCAAGGCTGCCCAGCCCGCTGGCCCCCTGCAAATTGAGCTTTCCCAAAACCTGCCTCCGTCGCGTTCCAAGGCGCTGCAAGACTTGGTCAAGCGTTTCAACGAACAAAGCCAGAACGCCCAGGTAACGCTCGTCGAGAGCAACTGGCAAGCCGCCAAACCGCCGCACATGATGATTCTCGGCGGCGCGGACGAAGAAGCCTTCCTTTCGGGCAAAACGCGCTACAAGCCGCTTCACGCGCTCATGAAAGAAGCGGGCGTGGCGCTGCAAACCGTCAAACCTGCGGCGATGCTGACGAAAAAACCCGTCAGCGCGAGAGGGCAACTGCTGGCGCTGCCAGTGGCCCTGAATACCCCCGTGCTCTATTTCAACCGCGCCGCCCTCAAGCGGGCGGGCGTCAGTACGGAAAATCCCCCCGTCACGACATGGTCCGACTTGCAAGGTGTCCTCAGCAAAGTGGCGGCGAACGGATACGGCGGATGCCCGCTTACGATGGTCGAGCCGGGCCGCGTGCTGATCGAAAACAATTCGGCATGGAACAACGTTCCTGTGCTGAGCGGCAAGCAGCCCAGCTTCAACGGCCTGTTCCATGTCAAGTACATCTCGCTCATGGCAAGCTGGGCGCGCGCCGATCTGCTGAAATTCTTCAATGACCGCGCTGAAAGCGAGGGGCGTTTCATCAAAGGCGAATGCGCGGTATTCATCGGCCCCTCCGATAGCTGGGCCGAATTCCACCCCCATCACAGCACGGGGTTCGACGTGGGCGTGACCCGCTTGCCCTACGTGGATGATGCCCCCGGCGCGCCGCAGAACACCTTGGCCGACGGCGCGTCGCTTTGGGTTGCGGCAGGCAAGAAATCCGTCGAAAACAAGGCTGTCGCAAATTTCGTCAAATTCTGGCTGCAACCTGAAAACCAAGTCATTTGGCAGCGTGACGCCGGTTATCTGCCCTTGAACAAAGCCGGAATTTTCGCCTCGGAAAGCACGCTTCTTGGCGATGAGCTGGAAAACATCAAGGTCGCCATCAAGCAATTGTCCAACAGGCCCGTGACGGCCAATTCATCCGTCCAGCCTTTGATTGAGCGCGAAGCCACGCGCCGCGTCATCGACGAGGAGCTTGGCGCGGTGTGGGCTAACCACAAGAGCGCCAAGGCAGCACTGGATAGCGCCGTTGCGCGTCTTTCCTCGGGCAAGAAAAAGTAAAAAAGCAGGGCAGGGCGCGGAAACAGGCGCGCCCACGCCGAAGCGGGATGCTGCCAAACGGTCAGGGAGCTTTGCCTCCTTGGCCGTTTGGCATCCGCCGCCGCCCGCATCGCGCATCCGATAAAACCTGCCCGCGATGACGCGCCGCGCCTTGACCCGTTTAGGGAGCCTAAGTACCATCGGCAAGTTTTACGAGAGCCGCCATTTTGTCCGTACTAGAGATACTCGCACCTGTTGCCGCAGACATGAACGCAGTGGATGCGCTCATCCGCGAGAGGCTTCATTCCGATGTCGTTCTGATTCGCCAGGTTGCCGAGTACATCATCCATAGCGGCGGCAAGCGCCTGCGCCCCGCGCTGGTGCTTCTCTCCGCCAATGCGCTCGGCTATCGGGGGCGCGGTCACTATGAATTGGCGGCGGTCGTCGAATTCATCCACACCTCCACCCTGCTGCACGACGATGTTGTCGACGAATCCGACCTGCGGCGGGGCAACAAAACCGCCAACGCCCTGTTCGGCAACGCCGCTTCAGTGCTCGTCGGGGACTTTCTCTATTCACGCGCCTTCCAGATGATGGTGAGCCTTGACACCATGCGCGTGATGCGGGTGCTTGCCGAAGCCACCAACGTCATTGCCGAAGGCGAAGTGCTGCAACTGCTCAACTGCCACGATGCCGACGTGACCGTCGACGGTTATTTGCAGGTCATCCGCTGCAAGACCGCCAAACTGTTTGAAGCCGCCGCGCAGCTTGGCGCTATCCTCGCTGAAACATCCCCGGAAATCGAACAGGCTTTGGCGGATTTTGGTATGCACCTTGGCACGGCTTTCCAGATTATCGACGACGTGCTCGACTACTCCGGCGACGAGGCCGAAACCGGAAAGCACCTCGGCGACGACTTGGCGGAGGGCAAGCCCACTTTGCCGCTTATCCACGTCGTGCAGCACGGTTCACCCGAACAAATCGCGCTCGTGCGCCGCGCCATCGAAAATGGCGGGCGGGAAGACTTTTCCGCCGTGTTTACAGCCATCCAGTCCACTCAGGCGCTGGATTTCACGCGAAAACATGCCCGAGCCGAAGCCGACATGGCAATCGCGGCGCTTCAGCCGCTCCCTGCTTCCATTTTCAAAGATGCCTTGCTAGAATTGTCAGACTTCGCCGTAGCAAGGTGCTTTTGACCAGCTTTGGGCTGGTCAAAAATTTTCGGGGAATAGCTCAGCCTGGTAGAGCACTGCGTTCGGGACGCAGGGGCCGGAGGTTCGAATCCTCTTTCCCCGACCAATCATATATCTCGTAAAAAAACAAAAAGCCATTGTTTTTACAATGGCTTTTTGTTTTTTTACGGGCCTGTGGATACCGGGGAACAGCTAAAAAAATTTTGCACCGCTGTCCCAAAAAATATGGCTAAGGGCGACTAATCCGTTCCAATCCTGTCATTGTGTAAGCGTACGCGATATTTGGTGGTTAAAGAACTTTGCTGCGTGCGCAAGCTATTTATAGCTCACTGCCTAAGAATTAGGCAGTGCAGATCTGTCGACGGTAGTGGAAACGAGTGTGCTGCCCGTGTTTCCACCCGTGATGTCCATGAACGCTCCCAGCGCGTCGCGGGCGCGGTCTTGATCCGTTGGAACGCTCTTCGGCGAGGCGGTAGTGGGAGGACAGGCTCTTTTGTTTTTTGGGGTGCTGCTTTGTGACGCAGGTATCGGGAGGGGGCTTGCCGCTTTGAGCTTTTTTTCCCTTTGCTCTCGACGAAACTCCGTTCGTGCGTGGAAAATAGCGGTTTTTCAGAATTGTCTCTTTGGAACCTCTCATGGAATCCACCCGCATCCTGCTCGAAGCCCACGAAATCCCGACGCATTGGTACAACATCGCCGCCGACCTGCCTTCGCCGCCCGCGCCGCCGCTCATGGCGGATGGCTCCGTGGCGCGGCCCGAGCAGCTTGGCGCTATTTTCCCGCCCGCGATTGTCGAGCAGGAAATGAGCCTGGAACGCTGGATTGAAATTCCGCATGAAGTGCGCGAGATTTTCCGCCTCTGGCGTCCCGCGCCGCTGGTGCGGGCGGTGCGGTTGGAAGAAGCCCTTGGGACACCCGCGAAGATTTTCTTCAAATACGAAGGCGTCTCGCCCGCTGGTTCGCACAAGCCCAATTCCGCTGTGCCGCAGGCGTATTACAACCGCGAGGCAGGCATCCGGCGGCTGACGACGGAAACGGGCGCGGGGCAGTGGGGCGCGTCGCTCGCGCTGGCGGGGCAGATGTTCGGGTTGGAAGTGCGCATCTACATGGTTCGGGTCAGCTACGACCAGAAGCCGTATCGGCGGATGATGATGCAGACTTGGGGCGCGGAAGTTTTTTCCAGCCCGTCCCAGATGACCGAATGCGGGCGAAAGATACTAGCCGAGATGCCGGACACGGCAGGGTCGCTGGGCATCGCCATTTCCGAGGCCGTGGAAGAGGCGGCGGGACGTGCCGACACCAATTACGCGCTGGGTTCCGTCTTAAACCATGTGGTGATGCACCAGAGCATCATCGGCTTGGAAGCGAAAAAGCAGTTCGACAAAATCGGCCTTTACCCGGACGTGGTCATCGGCCCCTGCGGCGGCGGCTCCAGCCTGGGCGGCATCGCTTTCCCGTTTCTGGGCGACAAGGCGGCGGGGGACAAACGCGCAGCGAACCTTCGGACGGTTGCCGTGGAACCCTGTTCCTGCCCCAGCCTCACCAAAGGGCGCTATACCTATGACTTTGGCGATGCCTCTGGCTTCACGCCTATGATGAAGATGTACACGCTGGGCCATGATTTCGTGCCTGCTGGCATCCACGCGGGCGGGCTGCGCTATCACGGCGCTTCGCAGCACGTGTCGCAGCTTCACGCGGCGGGGCTGATCGAAGCCGTCGCCGTGCCGCAGTTGGCGACCTTCGACGCGGGCGTTCAGTTTGCGCGCCTTGAAGGCATCATCCCCGCGCCCGAGTCCTGCCACGCCATCCGCGTGGCCATCGACGAGGCGCTGAAATGCAAGGAAACCGGAGAGGAAAAGGTCATTCTCTTCAACCTCACCGGCCACGGGCATTTCGACATGACCTCGTTCGAGCGGTACTTCTCCGGGGATCTGGAAGATTACGAGTATCCCGCGGAAGAAGTGGAGAAATCTCTGGCGAAGCTGCCGAGGTTCGGATGAAGCCCGCCGCCCGAGGGATGAAGTTTTCATGAAGATGTGATGGCTGCCACAAAAAAACGGGCGCATTACGGAAAACCACAACTTTTGAAAGGGAATTTACATCCGTAAACTTCAGCACCGTTAAACGTGTTGGCAGAGGTCAGTGTGAGTTTGCGCAAGATTCTCCCTGTGGTGGTCGGTAGCGTCATGCTGCTGGTAGTTTCTTTTGTGGGCGACAAATTGAATAGGGCAGCGGTTGTTTCGCCTGAACAGGCAACAGGGGAATTGAGGTTTTCCCCCGCCGCCGCTGGCAGGCTGAATAAGGTTTTTGCTGAAAAAGCCACTGTCCATGGAAATGTCGGCTGCCTGCCCGAAGACTGTTCTCCTACCAAGCGGCTGGAGTTTGCACGGACGCTCGTCGAAAGAGGCGATGACCTGAAGCAGCATGGCATGCTCGATGACGCTGTTGCTGCCTATGATGATGTCGCCAGTCTTTTCGGCATAGATGACTCTCCTTGCGTGCAAGCAGAGGTACTGAGGGCGCTGGTTGGAAAAAGTTTTGTCTTGAAGCAGCAAGGCAGGCTCAAAAAAGACGATGCTGTCTGCCGGGAAATTGACCGTCGCGGCGGCATGGACTCTTCTCCCGTGAAGGAATATTTGACGGGGGAGAACAAACGGCGGTCGCTGGGAGCCATCCTGCATAGGACGCGAAATTGATTTCGCGCCTTTTTTTTGGCTCATGCCCGCCGATGGCGCTTTAAGGAATAACGAAAACAAATAAGCGCGTCCGCCGCCGATCCGCGACTTCGATGATCCGGTTTGGCTCCACGCCGGGAATTCCGAAACTGTTGCTGACGAGAAGGCTCCCCGGTTTCATCTCGCGCCGTGCTTTGTCCCAGACCTCGGGCATCGGCGCGGGGGAGAGGAAGGCGTAGACGAGGTCGTATCCCGCCCAGCTTCGGGCGAAAAAATCTCCCAGAATAATCGTCGTTGCGGGGTGCTTCCGCGTTCGTAGGCGTGCCAGCGCGAAAGGCGCGGGGGCGCTTTCGATGCCGGTCAGGCGAGCATCCCCGCGTTGCTGCGCGAAAGCGGCAAGGAACGAGCCGATGCCTGCGCCCGCGTCGAGCACTTCGATAGAGCCGGGCGGCAGCAGTCCGGCTACGGCGCGGGCGGTTTGCCGATTGCTGAGAAATAGCGGCACTTGAGTGCGGTAACTGCTCCAGTAGACCAGCGCGAAGGCGATGAATACCGCCAGCCATAAGCCGGGCGGGACTTCAAGCGCGTGGGCGACAAAGACGAGCGGCGTGAAAGTGAAGTGAATCGGCAGCCACCATCGCGCACTTTGCAGCATTGCCGCCGCAGCCGTTGCGGTAATGCCTTGGGTCAATGCCAGAAACCAGATGCCATCTGGCAGCAGCCCCAATTGCCCGATCAGCCAAATCGCAGCCCAGCCGCAAAGCTGGGACAGCAAAGCCTTGAAGCTGCTGGGCAGGGCTTTCCATGAATGCTTGAAATGGCTTGTCATCGTTTGCTCGAATGGCATCGGCTTGAATCACTTCATCATGATAGCTGGCATGGGTGCTCTGCCGGAATGATTTGCAAGCCATACAAATTTTCTTGCAATGAGAATTATTCTCAACTTATAATAAGAACGTTTCTTATTCTTAACAAGGATTATCAAATGCAACATCCGCTTTTTAGACCTTCTAGATTGGTCTCTTCCTTTGCGCTGTTTGCCATGTTTTCCGCGTTTTCGCCCGCCAGCATGGCTTTGCAGCCTTTGATTACCGACGATACGGGTACGCAGGGTTCTGGCGGGCATCAGCTTGAATTTTCGTATAGCCATGACCGTACCCGCTCGGACGGGGCGGTTGAGCGGGCAGATTTCGTGCCGGCGACGTATACCTACGGGTTGGCGGAAACACTGGACATTTATGGCGGCGTGGCCTATGGGCGCATCCGGGCTTCCGGCGAAAGCGCCAGCGGTTTCAGCAACGCGGTGTTCGGCTTGAAATGGCGGTTTTTTGACAGCGGAGATTCCGGCACGAGCTTGGCTCTCAAACCGGAAGTGGTGCTCCCCGTGAGCCAGCAGCGTGAGGAAGAGGGTTTTGGGGTCGGTAAAACGTCTGGCGCATTGACAATCATTCTCAGTCAGGATGTATCATTCGGTTCGGTACATTTCAATGCGGGGATGGGGCGTGATCGTTGCCGCCATCCAGAGAATGACTCCACCAACAGGCATTTTTCCGTAGCACCTATCTGGGATATTTCCGAACGCTGGAAGCTGGCATTGGATGTGGGCTTTGACCAGTACCGTTCTAATGGGGAGACTTCCCGCGCAAAGTACGGCGAAATCGGCGTTATTTTTGCTCCGGCTGAAAACCTTGAACTGGCGGCGGGCTTTATCCGAACGTTGGGCAGCGGAAATCCGAAACCAACGACAAGCAGCGTGGTGGCGGGCGTGACTTGGCGGTTCTGAATTTTGATCGAGGGTTGGTTTGGCATGAATAATCTGAATCTGGAGATGTGCTCGACGCTGGATCGGGCGGCGGTTGGCGAAGTTCTGGCGGTGGTGCGGGTCGAAGCGCCCGCGCAGTTGCCGGAATGGCAGCGTTGGCTGGATGAAATCGGGTTCAGTGCCGGGGAGCAGGTGCGCCTGATGGCGAAAGCCGTGCCGGGCGGCGACCCGCTGGTGGTGCGCGTCGGGCAGTCGACCTTTGCCCTGCGCTGCGCTGAGGCGGCGTGCGTCAGCGTTGTGCCGATAGATCGCTTTGCGCTGTCGATGCCTGTTCAATCCGAGCAGCCCATTTTGAAAGGTAACGTGGCATGAATCAGGCCGTCGTCCATCTTGTTCCGGGCGGGCCGCTGATGGCGCTGGTCGGCAATCCCAACTGCGGCAAAACGGCGCTCTTCAACCTCTTGACCGGCAGCAGGCAGAAAGTCGCCAACTATGCGGGCGTGACGGTCGAGCGTAAGGAAGGAAGATTCGTGACGCCGTCCGGCAAGTCGGTGCGTGTGCTCGATCTGCCCGGTGCGTACAGCCTTTATCCGTCCTCGCCCGATGAGCGCGTGACCTGCGATGTCCTCATGGGGCAGTCGGCGGGCGAGAAGCGCCCCGATCTCGTCGTTTGCGTTGTCGATGCCGCCAACCTGCGGCGCAGCCTGCGGCTGGCGCTGGCCATCAAGCGGCTGGGCTTGCCCTGCATCGTGGCGCTCAACATGGCTGACCTCGCCGAAAAGCGCGGCTTTCGCATCGAGCCTGACGCGCTGGCTGCTGAACTGGGCATGCCGGTCGTCAGCACGGTCGCGGTGCAGAAGGACGGCATTGCCTCGCTGCTGGCGAAGCTGGACAGCCCAAGCGTGTGGAAAGCTGCCGTCCCGCCCAAAACGGGAGGCGTTCAGGCGGACGGGCAGGGCGACCATGCCGCCGTGCGCAGCATTCTGCAAAAACTCGACCTCGACGAAATCATTCCGCACACGGTGAGCGACCGCATCGACCGTTTCACGCTGCATCCCGTGTTGGGCCCGTTCCTGCTGGCGACCCTGCTGTTTCTGGTTTTCCAGGCGGTATTTTCGTGGGCTGAAGCGCCGATGGGCTGGATCGAGGATGCCTTTGCCGGATTGGGTGAACTGGCGGGCAGCCATCTTGCCGATGGTTGGGTGAAGAGCCTGCTCGTCGACGGCATCATTGCCGGAGCGGGCGCGGTGCTGGTGTTTCTGCCGCAAATCCTGATTCTCTTTTTCTTCATCCTCGTTCTGGAAGAATCGGGCTATCTGCCCCGCGCCGCCTTTTTGCTCGACCGCCTGATGGGGAGCGTTGGCCTGTCCGGGCGCTCGTTCATTCCGCTGCTCTCGGGCTTTGCCTGCGCCATTCCCGGCATCATGGCGACGCGCACGATTGGGCATCCGCGTGACCGATTGGTCACAATCCTGATTGTGCCGCTGATGACCTGCTCGGCGAGGCTGCCTGTCTATGCCCTGCTAATCGGAGCCTTCATTCCGCAGCGGGAAGTACTCGGCATGTTCCAGTTGCAGGGGTTGGTACTGTTCGCGCTTTATCTTGCGGGCATATTCGGCGGCATGCTCAAGGCTTGGCTGCTCAAACGTTTTACCGCTGTGGGGCGCTTGCTGCGCCCGTTGATGATGGAGCTGCCCGTCTATCACCTGCCGACCGTGCGCAACGTCGCCATCGGGCTGTGGCAGCGGGCGAAAGTTTTCGTCCAGCGCGTGGGCGGCATCATCCTGATTTCAACCGTGCTGATTTGGTTTTTGTCCAGCTATCCGGCAGCGCCGGAAAATGCCGACAAACCCGCAATCGAATACAGTTTTGCCGGACAGATAGGCAAAGCCATTTCGCCTGTTTTCGAGCCTATTGGCTTCAATTGGCAGATCAGCGCGGCGCTGATTCCGACGATGGCGGCGCGTGAGGCGGTCATCAGTTCGCTGGGGACGGTGTATTCCCTTTCCGCCGAGGCGGACGACGAAGAGGCGGCGGAGCGGGTGCTGAAAGACCACCTTATCGGTTCATGGTCTTTGGCGACGGCGCTGGCGATGCTGGCATGGTTCGTTTTTGCGCCGCATTGCTTTGCGACGCTGGGCGCCGTCAAGCGTGAAACAGGGGGCTGGAAAGTTCCGCTGATTATGGCGGGGTATTTGTTTGGGCTGGCGTATCTGGCGGCGTTCCTGACTTATCGGCTGGCTGTTCTCCTTGGCGCGGGGTAAATCCCATTGCCCCGCGCAGTTCTGAAAGACGGAAGTTTCAGCGAATCGCGACAGCGGCAGTGGCAGATGCACCTTGATGGTTTCTTCGACCGCCCGCATGTTCGTCTTGGGCAGTACGGCAAGGCGGGTTTTGTCGGCTGCCATGATCTGATCGGCCATTGCCTTGCTTTGCTGGCTACCGACTGTGACGACGGCTTCGCCGGGATAGGTTCGTTCCGTGTTGCTGGTCATGGGTACAACCCCCACCCGCGCCAAGTTCCAGTTTGCTGCGTTGTTGCTCGGGGCGCAGAAATTAGTCTAATATGCTGAATTTACAGTATAAAAAATGTTTTTGAAATTATTTTACCCGCTCTGATACCCGCATTTTTTCAGGGTTACAGCGGTCAGTTCTGGACGATTTCGGCCATAGGGCGAAATCGCCAAAGGCGCGGGCGCTTGCAAAGAATGGGTTATTTCATACCTTCAAGCATGACGCTCCGGTTATCATTTAGCCTCATTGACTACCACTGATGTTTTTGTTCAATTTGTGGAAGATTTTCATCAATCGTATATACAAGCACAACAGGCGGTTTATGCCATAAGAGAACCTCTACGGTTTCCGCTACTGTTTTACCTGAAAATTTTGTAACAAAGACTACTCTGATTTTATGTTCCGAATCGTCGGAGGCCGCAGCGAATACGGTTGCCTCGACATAGCTGCGTGAAGACAACGTGCCAATACCGCCGCGTATGGATTGCAGGCGTTTTTTCAATTCCGCCCGATTGCCGTCAACCGTGTAGCTGGCTACGGCACTGGCATACTGCCCGTTATCCAGATATGTCAGCCAGTCAGAGGCGAAACTTGCCGCATCCTGCTTTTGTTCCCGCCATTGCGGCGCATTTGCCGCTAATTCTGGTGCGCTATCCGCCGCAAAAGCTATTGAGAAAAAACTAGACTCGCTGTTTGCCATAACAGCAACCAGCAATGCCAAACAAGATAAAGGCTTTCTCACAGGGGATTCTCCTCTATTGCTCAGGATGATGGCAGGGCGCGTCTTGCATATCTCGCTGCCGACTGACGGGGCGAACTCGACCCACCACACTTCACCGCACAGCATCGGCCATATTTCCGGCGAGCACGTTGCGCCACTCCGCCGCCTCGGCCTCACGGGTTTTGTCCGCCGCCATCGCCCCGTAGCCGTCATCAAGTGACGTACCCACGACGTGCGGGCGCAGCAGGTCTTCAATGAACTGGCTCATACGGCGCTTGCCGACCGTCCGGTAAAGACCCTCATAGACGCTCTCATCAAGGGTGATGGTCATCCGTTTGTGCATAGTTGCCTCCTAAAAGCACGCTATACGCACAACTCATTGTATCAGGCACAAAGGAATGTGAATGGCATCGGGCAAACAGCCCAAGCGCCAACCGCTCACGCGCTGCCGAGCATCCGGCCTCCGCCGCTTGGGCGGGAGTGGCCGCCCGCGTCGTAGAACTGCGGGTGGTCGGCGGCGGAGAGCAGCACAGAAAGGGCGGCTTGGTTGTGCTGCATGTGGCGGGTGATGAGCTGGCCGTTCACGTGGTTGCGTTCTTTCGCGTGGGCGGCAAGGCTGAGCACTTCATCCCATCGGGCAAGCGCCTTGGGCATGTCGGCAAAGAGGCTGCGCATTGCGGTGTCGCCCCTGCCACGGCGGTAGCGGGAAGCCAGCATCGAGCGGTCGTCGTGGAGTTGCTGCAATTGCCGATAGCGTTCGTCTTTTTCTTTGGTAATTGGGAGCAGGGCATCCGTATTCCCGGAAACGAGGATGGCTTCTTCGCGTTCAAGCAGGTCAATGAATTTCTTAAGCTGGCTGGATTCGGCTTCGAGCAAAAGGGCGATGCGCTGGAGTTCTTGGGGGGCGGGAGCGTTCATGGCTGTTTTTTTGAAATAGGGGTTGGGACAAACAGACCCAGCATTTTTTGTGCCATGTTTTTTTGTTGCCGCCAGACGTAAAAAGGCGGGGGCTGCGTTATTGGCTCGCAGCCCCCGCCCTCGCCACCGGACGCGGTGTGTCGATAACTAACTAGCCGCGACCGGCTTGTGAGTCGAACATTTGCTGCACTTCCGCAATCAGGCCGTCCGCGATGCGGTTGGCGTCAATCTTGAAATGGCCTTCACGGATGGCTTGCTTGATTTCCTCAACGCGGGCGCGGTCGACCGTTGGCGTTTCCGCGAGAGCCGCCTCGGCTTTTTGCAGGGTCGAGGCAATCGGCGATAACTGCACACGTTCCCCGCTGTTCGATATGGGCGCGGCGCTCGGGCGCAGGCGTGGCTCAGAGGCGGCAGTCGGGCCGAGAGGCTTGCTTAGGCTTTCGACTTTCATTGTGGTGCTCCGAATAGAAAAGCTCTTAGTGCTTGCTACGGCATTGTTACGCGGAACTTTAGCAGTTTTTTGAAAAATTACCGGCGGCAAACCTTGGCAATGTTTGCCGCGTGGCGCGGACGCGAACTATGGGTTGATTTCTACCGTGCCATCGTGGAGCGCCGTGCCGGTGACGACTTGGTTATTTGGCAAGCGCACCCGGACGGCTTCCCCCGGCGCGGCGGAATTGAGGGCGCGTCCGGCGTTGGAAACACGGAAGGCTTCGCCTTGGCTGAAAACGGTGACTGTGCTGCCCCGGCGCACGGTTTCCAAGACGCGCAGCATCCGGGTTTGGAGAGCGGTTCCCTGCGCGAGCGACCGCTTGGCAGGTCGCCCAATCGCCTGGCTGGCATCGGTGAGCAGGTCATCGGGCAGGGCGGCAATGTCGCCGCGCCGATGTTCGAGGTCTGCCGGGCCGATGATTTGTCCGGCAGACAGTGGTCGGGCGGCAACGAGGTAATCGTCGATGACGTTCACTCGCGCTTGAAGATAGACCGTCCACGCCGCCGGAAATTCGCAGCGCACGCCAATACTGAACGCGCCCCACGCGCGGGCGGAGCCGGACAGGAAAGCGGCGGGCGCGTCGCAGGGCGGCAAACGGTTGCCGGGGTCGAGCGGGCTGATTTCGATATGGGTTTCGCTCGAAAGCCCCCGCGTTTTTTCTTCGATGAGCGCGCGCGCCGCTGCCTCGACCGGTGCGGAAGGCTGCTGCGCAACGGCAACGGGCGCGGCAAAGAACAGGGCGAGGGCGGCAATTACGGCGGGGCTTGAAAGCGGGCGGCCAGTCATTTTGATTTTCCTGTCGAGCATGGGGACATTGCAGCACGGCAAATGAATGATGGCAAGCCTTGCCTTTTGCCGCAAACGAGCGGGAGCCGCCGTGCGGCACTTTCTTTTACGGTGTGAGAAAAAGTAGGCAGATTGAAACGCGCTTTTTTCAAATTTCAATAAATGGCGCGGGTTTACCAGCCTTATCTACGTAACAACTTCAAAAAAACTAGCTTAGTCTCGAAATCGAAAACGTTTTTATCTTTGCATAAGCTGGCACAAAAACTGCTTGGCAAGCTCACAGGAGAGACCATGAAAACCCTGCTCGACGAGAACCTCAAGGTACATCAGACGGCGCTGAATCTTCAGGCGTATCGGCAACAGTTGTTGGCATCGAACATCGCCAATGCCGATACGCCGAACTACAAAGCGCGGGATGTCGTGTTCCGCGACGCGCTGGACGCGGCGCTGGGGCGCGGTCGGCTGGGGATGTCGCCGCCGCTGGCAAAGACCCATGCGCGGCATCTGGGCGGCAAGGTCGAGTTCTCGCCGGAAGCCTTCACGCGCTACCGCGCTGAATGGCAGTCGGCGGTGGACGGCAATACCGTGGACATGGATATGGAACGCGCCGCGTTTGCCGAAAACACGGTGCATTACGAAGCCAGCATCACTTTCATCAACGGCCTGCTGCGTTCGATGCAGACGGCCATCACCGGCCAGTAAGCGCGCGGGCGGCGCGGGCCGCCGCGCCTGCCGTCCGCCGTTGAAAGGCATCATTTGGGAGACGGGCAATGGACGGCAATATGTTCAATGTGTTTAGCATCGCCGGGTCGGCGCTCACGGCGCAGTCGATGCGCCTGAACGCGACCGCCTCCAATCTGGCGAACGCCGACAGCGTCACGTCCGAGAACGGTCAGCCTTATCGCGCCAAGCAGGTTGTTTTTGCCGCCCGGCAATTGCCGGGGGCGGGGGCGGCGTCGAACAGCGTGGCGGTCACGCAGGTTGTTCAGAGCACCGCGCCGCTGCGGCTCGTCTATGAGCCGGGCAATCCCGCCGCCAATGCCGAAGGCTATGTCGAGATGCCTAACGTCAACGTGGTGGAAGAGATGGTCAACATGATTTCCGCCTCGCGTTCGTATCAGACGAACGCCGAAATCATGAACACGGCACGAACCTTGCTACAGCGTACCTTGCAGATAGGTCAATGATGGCCTGACCGGCAAACCTGCCGGTTAAAGCAGGAGTACGAAAAATGAGCGTCAACACAGAAAGCACGGTGAGCAGCATCCTGTCCGGGCTGGCTCGCAGCACTGCGGCCAAAGCGACAACGGCAATGGAGGATGAGCAGAACCGTTTCCTGACGCTGCTGACCACGCAGCTTCGCAACCAAGACCCGATGAATCCGCTGGAAAACTCGGATCTGACCATGCAGCTTGCGCAGATGAGCACGGTCGATGGCATTGAGCGGCTCTACAAGCTGGTGCAATCGCTGACGGAATCCCAGGCGCTTTCGGACAGCACGGCGCTCATCGGGCATGGCGTGCTGGTGGAAGGCAAGGGGCTTGGGCTGACCGAATCGGGCGCGATTGGCGGCTTTGAACTCAATATGCCCGCCGACAAAGTGACGGTGACGATTCAGGACGCGACGGGTCAAGTGGTGGCGAGCCTTGAATTCGACGACGTGGAAGCGGGCAGCCATAACTATGTGTGGGACGGCAAGGCATCCGACGGCAGCGATGCCGCGCAAGGCATGTATTCCGTGACGGTCTCGGCCAGCCTGGACGGCAAGCCCGTTGCCGTCGGCCCCTTGGAGTTTGGCCCGGTGACGAGCGTGGTGCGCGGGCCGAACGGCGCTGACTTGCAGGTTGGCTCATTAGGCATTTTCAAACTTGACGACATCAGACAGGTTCTTTGAGGCTGGAGAAAAATCATGGGATTCTCACAAGGCTTGAGCGGGCTTAATACTTCCTCCCGCGCCCTCGACGTTATTTCCAACAACATCGCCAATAGCAGCACCGTCGGCTATAAATCCGCCCACGCTATTTTTGCCGATATTTACGCCGGCGCGCAGACCGGCATCAGTTCCGGCATTCAGGTGGGCTACGGCAGCAAAATTACGGCGGTCTATCAAAGTTTCATCGACGGCACGCCGACCACGACCAGCAACCCGCTGGACATGGCCATCATCGGCGACGGCTTTTACGTCATCCAGCGGTTCGACGGCTCGACGGCCTACAGCCGCAACGGCCAGTTCGACATTAACAAGGACGGCTTCATCATCACGCCGCTGGGCGAAAGGGTGATGGGCATCCGGGCGGACGCGAACGGCAATATCCCGCCGTCCGGCGGCATCGTCGAGCCGCTTTTCGTGTCGCAGGAAGATGCCGCTCCGAAAGCGACGACCGAAGTGGATATTCGTTCGGGCAATCTGAATGCGGATGCTTACCATCCCGGCAGTCCGCCGCCGAACCAGACCACGACACCGTTTAGCCCGACAGACATGAATTCCTACGAACTCATGCACACCGTCCCCGTCTATGACAGCCTTGGCGGTCCGCATTCACTGGAGATTTATTTTGTGAAAACCGCTCCGGGAACGTGGGAGGCATACGCACAGCTTGACGGTGATGCGACAACACTTTCGGTAACGCCAACGGCTCTGGCTTTTGACCAGTACGGGATGCCGACCACGACGCCTGTGACGATGGCTTACACTGCCCCGCTGACCAACAGCGCGGCGAATCTGAACATTGCCATCGACCTGACCAACCTGAACCAGTTCGGCGCGAAATCCGCCGTCACCGACCACGGGCAGGACGGCTATACGGTCGGGCGGATTGCGGGGCTGGTCGTCAGCCAGGACGGCATCATCCAAGGGCGCTACACGAACGGGCAGGTTAAAGACCTCGGGCAAGTGGTGCTGGCCACCTTCCGCAGCAACCAAGGGCTGGCTTCGGTCGGGGACAACCTATGGATTGAGTCGCCCGATTCCGGGCCGCCCATCGTAGGCCGTCCCCGCTCGGGGCTGAACGGGCTGATTTCCGGCGGGCAGGTTGAGGAATCGAACGTCGATCTCACGCAAGAACTGGTGAACATGATTATCCAGCAGCGCAACTATCAGGCGAACGCGCAGACCATCCGCACGCAAGACCAGATTATGCAAACGCTGGTGAACCTGCGCTGAGGCGTGAGGCGAACCGTTAGGCACAAAGGACGACAAAATGGATCGCGTGATTTACACGGCAATGACCGGCGCGAAAAGCACCCTCGGGCAACAAGCGGCGGTGGCCCACAACCTCGCCAATGCCGATGCCACGGGCTTTCGCACCGAGATGCACCGGATGCGGGCGGTGGAGGTGCAGACCCAAGCCTACCGCACGCGCTCCTTTGTGGTCGACGCGAGCATCGGCACGGATTTCACGCCAGGCTCGCTGAAATACACCGGCAGCCCGCTCGATGTGGCGGTAAAAGGCAAAGGCTGGCTGGCGGTGCAGACGGCGAGCGGCGAGGCGTATACCCGCAACGGCTCGATGGAAGTGACTGAGAACGGCTTACTGCAAACCCACGCGGGCTTGCCAGTGCTGAGCGATGGCGGGCCCATCACGATTCCGCCCGACAGCGTGATTGTGATTGGCACGGACGGCACGATTTCCGCCATCCAGGAGGGCATCACCAACGAAGTGGCGCGGCTGAAAATCGTAAATCCGCCCGAAGCTGATTTGGTGCGCGGCGAGGACGGCTTTTTTCGCCAGCAAAACGGCTTGCCTGCGCCTGCGGATGAATTGGGGCAAGTGGCGGGCGGCTATCTGGAAACCAGCAACGTCAATGTTGCCGAGCAGGTGGTGCTGATGATTTCGCTCTCCCGCCAGTTTGAAATGCAGATGCGCATGATGACCAACGCGCAGGAAAACGACCGCTCCGCGACGCAGGTGATTGCGCCGCGCTGAGATGACGATGACTAGACAAAAGGATTTGCAGCCATGATCCGCTCGCTCTGGACAGCCCGCACGGGGCTGGATGCCCAACAGACCTCGCTGGACGTGATTTCCAACAACCTCGCCAATGTGTCGACGAACGGCTTCAAGCGCCAGCGTCCGGTTTTTGAAGACTTGCTCTACCAGATGGTTCGCCAGCCCGGCGCGCAGTCGACGCAGCAGACGCAGATTGCCAGCGGCTTGCAGATGGGTTCGGGGGTCAGAACCGTAGCGACCGAGCGCATCTTTACCCAAGGCTCGCCGCAGCAGACCGGCGGCGACCTCGACGTGATGATTCAGGGCGAGGGATTTTTCATGATTACCCTGCCGGACGGCACGACCGCCTACACGCGGGACGGCTCGTTCGACCGCGACAACCAAGGCAACATGGTGACGGCAAGCGGCTATCCGCTGGCGGACAACATCAACATTCCCGCCGACGCGACTTCAATCACCATCGGCAAGGACGGCGTGGTCACGGTCACGCAGCCGGGCGCTGCCGCGCCGATACAGATTGGAACCATCCAAGTGGCGATGTTCATCAATCCGGGCGGCTTGCAGGCCATTTCCGAAAACCTTTTCACGGAAACGGCCTCTTCCGGCGTGGCGACGCCGCAGCAGGCGGGTACGAATGCCGCCGGGGTCATCAACCAGCGTTACGTGGAAGTTTCCAACGTCAATGTGGCGGAAGAACTGGTGAGCATGATTATCACGCAGCGCGCCTATGAGATGAATTCGCGTGTCATCAGCACGTCTGACCAGATGCTTGGCCGACTGACGCAAATCTGAAAGAGCCGCATCATGAACTTTATCGCCCGCGCCGCCTCCGCCCTTGCCACCACCTTCGTGGCGATAGTCGTTCTTGCGCTCGTCTCCGCTTGCGCCCAGATACAGCCCACGCCGCCCACCTCCGTGCATCAGCCCATGTCCGCCCGCCCCATTACGGGCGGCGGGGCGCGGGTTGCCAACGGCGCGATCTGGCAGCCGGGGCTGAACCATTCCTTGCTGGAAGACCGCCGCGCCCGCAGCATTGGCGACATCATCACTATCAACCTCGTTGAGCGGACTTCCGCGCAGAAGAACGCCAATGCCAGCGCGAACCGCGCCTCCAGCTTCGGCGGCGGGCTTTCGGCGGCCAGCAACAAGCTGCCGCTTTCCGGCTTGGCGGGATTGAGCGCGGAAGCTGAAACAAGTTCCACGTTTGAAGGCAAAGGCGCGGCGGCGGCCAATAACGCTTTCAGCGGAACCATCACCGTGACGGTGATTGATGAGCTGGCCAACGGCAACCTGTTGGTGTCGGGCGAAAAAATGCTGACCATCAATCAGGGCAACGAGTTCATCCGCTTCTCGGGCGTGGTCAATCCCAACAACGTGACGGCCTCCAACACCGTGCAGTCGACGCAGGTGGCCGATGCGCGAATCGAATACCGTGGCAGCGGCTTTACCGAGGAGGCCAACAACATGGGCTGGCTGCAACGTTTCTTCAACATCATCAACCCGTTCTGACCGGGGAGGGCATCATGGCAACGCGCAAGTTTCACGTCCAGAAGCTGATGCGGGCGGCGCATTTTTCGATGCGAACGTTCTGGCGGGCGCTGGCTGTTGTTTTTGCCATGTGTTTATCCGCGAACGCGCAAGCCGAGCGCATCAAGGACATCGCCACCATTGGCGGCATGCGCGACAACCAGCTTGTCGGCTACGGGCTTGTCACCGGGCTGGACGGCTCTGGCGACCAGACCACCCAAACTCCTTTCACCGTTCAGAGCATCATCAACATGCTGGGCAATTTGGGCGTCACGCTGCCGCCGGGCAGCAATTTGCAGCTCAAAAACGTGGCCGCCGTCATCGTGACGGCGGAACTGCCCGCCTATGTTCGCCCCGGCCAGCGGATAGATGTCACCGTCTCCTCCATCGGCAACGCAAAAAGCCTGAAAGGCGGCACGCTGGTCATGACGCCGCTCAAGGGCATCGACGGGCAAATCTACGCCATCGCGCAGGGAAATGTCGCTGTCATCGGGGCGGGCGCGCAGGCGGGCGGGGCGCAGCAGACCATCAACCATCTGCTGGCGGGTCGCATTCCCAGCGGCGCGACGGTGGAACGCGCCGTTCCGGCGATGGTGGGCGAAGGCGCGAGCGTGACCGTTGAACTGAAAGAAACCGATTTCAACACGGCGAACCGCGTGGCCGCCGCTATCAACAAAGTCGCGCCTAATTCGGCGCAGGCGCTCGACGGGCGCAGCATTCAGGTGCTTGCTCCGGCGCAGCTTTCGGAACGGGTCGCCTTTCTCGGGCAAATCGAGAACATCGAAGTTGCCGGGCCGAGGCACGGCGCGAGGGTGGTCGTGAATGCCCGCACCGGCTCGATTGTGATGAACCGCAACGTCACCATCGAAAACTGCGCGGTGGCTCACGGCAACCTCACGGTGACGATAGACATGAACACCCGCGTCAGCCAGCCCCCGCCCGTTTCCTTAGGCACGACCGTTGTGACCAACACGCCGCAAATCAGCATCAATCAGGACGGCGGCACGGTCATGAATGTCCGGGGCAGCGCGAATCTGGCCGACGTGGTCAAGGCGCTCAACGCGATAGGCGCGAAACCGCCCGACCTCGTCAGCATCCTTCAGGCGATGAAAGCCTCCGGGGCGCTGCGCGCGGAACTCGAAATCATCTAAAGGCGGGAGCAAGCCATGCTGAACAGAAACGCTTCCCTGAACACGCTGGACCCGCGCTCGATGAACGACCTGAAGCATCTTGCGAAAACGGGAGGCAATTCCGATGAATCCCTGCGCGGCGCGTCCAAGCAGATTGAATCCATGTTCCTGCAAATGATGCTGAAATCCATGCGCGATGCCGCGCCTGTCAAAGGCATTTTCGACAGCGAGCAGACAAAGTTCGTGCAAGAGCTGCATGACCGCCAACTGGCGAGCGATTTGGCGCAATCCAGAGGAATCGGCTTGGCAGACGCGCTTTTCCGCCAGTTGGGCGGCGGGAAAAGCAGCGGGGCGGCGTTCATCTCGAACCCGCAAAGCACGGCGGCTCCGTCCAAACCGATTTCGCAGCCTTCGGTTGCCGAATCTGCCGCGCAGTCCTCGAAAATCAGCGAAACAATCGCCGCCGCTCGCAAAGGCAGCAAGCAAGTGCCGGAGCACGTGCGCGAATTCGTCACCAGCATTTGGCCTCATGCCCAAGCCGCCAGCCAAGCCACCGGCATCCCCGCGCACTTCATGGTGGCGCAAGCGGCGCTGGAAACGGGCTGGGGCGCGAAACAGCTAAAGAACGCGGACGGCTCGCCGAGCTACAACCTGTTCAATATCAAGGCGGGGTCAAACTGGCACGGCGCGACCACCGCGAAAAAGTCCGTTTCTGAATTTGAGGAAGGAGGCTGGCAAACCCGCAAGGCGGCGTTCCGTTCCTATGGTTCATGGGGCGAGGCTTTTGCCGATTACGCAAAGCTCCTGACCGAAAGCCCGCGCTACGCGAAAGTGGTTGGCAGCAATGATGCCGCCGGATTCGCGCAAGGGCTTAAGAGCGCGGGCTATGCCACTGACCCCGCCTATGCCGACAAGCTCGTGCGCATCATCGGCGGCAATACGCTGAAAAACGCGCTGGTGATGGCGGCGTGATTTCCGCGCAAAACGGTGCGCAATCGCAGACGGCATTAAGCGTCGTCTCCAAGCCCTGTCAGCGCAAAGACTTTAAGCCCCTGTTTTTGCAGCCGCACACGCCCCGCGAGCGCGAGCATTTCGGCGATAAAGGCGCATTCGAGGATTTCCGCGCCCGCCTTGCGCAGCAACGCGCATGCGGCTTCGCTGGTTGCGCCCGTGGCGAGCAGGTCGTCGATGAACAAAATGCGCTCGCCCTTTGATACCGCGTCAGCGCGCATTTCAACGCGGCTTGGGCTGAATTCGCCTTTGGATTCGCAATCCTGCCAGATGGTTTCTGCGGGCAATTCGCCTTGCCTGCAAATTGGCACGAAACCTGCCCCCAAAGCGTAGGCAAGCGGCGCGCCGACGATAAAGCCGCGAGATTCAACGGCGGCGACTTTATGTATTTTTTTGCCGCTATAGCGATTGACCAGTTTGTGCATGGTAATGCGAAAGCCCGTGGCATCTTTCAGCAGGGAGGTAATGTCACGGAAAACGACGCCTTGCTTTGGAAAATCGGCAACAGTACGAATTCTTGATTTGATTGGCATGGGTTGGTTGGCGGGAGCATTCAAAATCTGAGATCACAAAAGTATAGCCCGGAAAAGAACGAGCCAGCCTGTTGGTGTGAAATAGATCACGGAAATACGGAGATTGCCGTGATTCCGTGACCGGGCATTTATCTCCCGTCTGGAATATAATCGGCGGATGCCAGTTTGGGGAACAGGCTCCGTTTTCAAGGAGGCAGCGTGTCTGGCGAAAACAGAAGCGCGGTGTACGAAGTTTTGGATCATGCGGCCTCTGGAATTCGGTTACAGGTCGAATTCCAACGGCGGATCAATGCCTCGCTGCTTGCCAGCCGCTTGCCGTTCATCCGGGCAATTACCGTGCATAACGAAACCGGCAGGGATTTGCCGGGCATCGAGCTTTCTGCCGGATTGGCGGTGGAGAGCGACGCGCAGCACTGGTTTGCCTGCCGGGAAGAAAAAAGCCTGCCTTCCGGCGGCTCAATCCATTTTAATGGCAACGGGCGCTTCTCGGAATTTGACGGCCTGATCGACGGGCGGAACGAATCGGCGCTTGGCACATTGTCTGTCACCGTGCATCCGCTCCAGGCGGAAGAACAGGAAAAGCAGGCTGGCGGCGAAGATAAAAGCGAAGTCTCGCTGGCGACGACGGTCGAAATCGGCGCGTCCGGCGAATTCCTCAAGCTGCCTGGCGCGTGGCAGTCCATTGCCGTTTTCGTGCAGCCCCAAAGCAAGGCCGTCACGAAAATCCTCCGATTGGCATCGGAACTGATGCTCCAGAAAACCGGTCGGGGCGATCTGGACGGCTACAAAACCAGCATTGCGCGGGCAAAGCTCATTGCCGAGGCGATTTACCTGTCGGTGCGCGAAGAGGAAATCGTCTGCGGCGGCTCTCCGGCATCGTTTGAGGCCGTGGGGCAAAAGCTCAAGACGGCGGGGCAGGTGCTCGACCAGCGTTTCGGCGACTGCATCGAGCTATCCGTTACCTATGCGGCGTGCTGCGAGGCAGCGGGGCTTCATCCCATCATAATTTTTACGGCATCCCGCGCCTTTCCCGCCTTCATCGCCGTTGCCGAACTGGAATACTCGCTGGCGCTTGGCAGCGGGGAAGGCTTTGATTTTCTGGAAGAAGCGGTTATTGACCAAGGCGCTGTCATCGCCAAGCTCGTTTCGGCAAAAGCCATCATTCCGGTGGAGCTTGGCGCAATCGGGCAGGGCAAGCGTCCGCTGAGTTTCAGCGGGGCAACGAAAAAGGCCATCAACTACGTTCAGAGCCTTCCCAACGAACTGAAAGCGGCGGTCGTCATTTCGCAGTGCCGCCGGGAAGGCATTCATCCCGCGCCTTTGCAAAAAGATGAGCGGGATGAGCTTCTTCCGCCGAATGAGGAAGCGGCAACGGAGGAGGCACCTTCTCCCGCTGAAGCCTCTCGGGACGAAATCCCTTTGCCGGAGGAGGCGCAGGAAGAAACGGCAGCGCCCGTTGCCGCTGAAAGTGTTGCGCCCGTTTCTTCCGGCACGCCGGAAAGCGTCGCGGCGGAACCTGCCGCCAGTGAACTTTTCGCCGAGAAGCCCGCCGACGCGGAACCCGCCGCCATCGCGCCCGAACGGGGCAAAGATGACACGCCTGCCCGCATCCAGCAATGGAAACAGTCGCTGTTCGATTTTGACTTGAGCAATCCCCTGCTTGACCTGTCGCGTGCCCGAAAGGTGCTCGAACTGAATGTCAGCGGGCACAAACTGGGCGAGACGCTGGATGGCTTGTACAGGAACACCGGATGCGCCGTTGCGTTTGAGGGTCTGGAGCCTGTCCAGACGGCGGCGCGTTTGCGCAGCATGAGGCGCTTGTCCAGAACGCTGGAAGAGGAAACGGGCAGCCATCACCTGTACCTCGCGCTCGGCACGCTGGTTCATCCGGGCGCTCGGGGCAAGGAGGCGAGATCGCCCCTGTTCCTGCTTCCCGTGTCGATAGGAGCAGGGGAGGCGTCTGGTAGCGTCCTGGGGCTTTCCCTTGTTGGCGATGAGACGGCGCAGCCCAATGCCTGCCTGATCGAATGGCTTCGCGTTGTGCATGGGCTGACGCTCGACGGCTTGGACAGCCCCGCTTTTGACCTCACGGCGAGCGTGCTGGGCGCGGCATGCGAAAAAATGCGCCAAAGCCTCCTCGTGGCTCAATTTACGTGGCACATCGAGGAAAACGCCAGCCTTGCCATTCTGGACTACGACAAGTTCCATATCTGGAAAGACATGGACAGGAACTGGCCTGTTTTCATGGAAAACCCCGTCGTCCGCAGCCTCATCGACCGTTTCGAGGGGGATGTCGGCCAAGCGCCGCCCGATAGCGCATCCTTTGCGGAGGAAAACCTCTCCCTTCCGCTGGTCGCCGACGGCTCGCAGATGGCCGCCATAGCGGCGGCGCTGGATGGAAAATCTTTTGTTCTGGAAGGCGCTCCGGGTTCTGGTAAATCGCAGACCATTGTCAACCTCATCGCGCATGGGCTGGAGATGGGCAAGCGCGTGCTCTTTGTTTCCGGGAAAGAAGCGGCGCTCGAAACCGTAAGCCAGCGGCTGGAGTTCATCGGGCTGAAGGATTTCACGCTGAAAGCGTATGGCTCTCAGATGAGCATGAACGACATCCGCCAACAGTTGAAACGCTCCATGCGGGCGGTGGCGGATGCCAACGAAAAAACATGGAAAGCGGCTTCCGACAAATACGCGGGCACGGTCGCTGCCTTGCGCGATTACTCCGAACGCCTGCACGCGCCCAACGTTGCCGGGTTTTCCCTGTGGTCGGCCTACGATGAAATGGCGCGTCTGGGGGATGGCCCCGGATGGGAACTCGATCCAAACCACATTGGGAAAGTTGATGTCCAAGCCATGTCGGAGGCGCTGGGGAAAGCGGTTCAGACCATCCAGAAAATCGGTGGCTCGGAGCATGAGCATTGGCTGCTTCTTGGGCTGGACAGCGTAGAAAACCTGACCTTTACGACCTTGACCAGCGCCCTTGAGGCGCTTGCCACGGCGCGTAAGCAAATAAAGGGACTGGGGCGCGGCTGGCCGGATGCGTTCAGAGAACTGAAACCCGGCAAGATGCTGGCAGCCCTCAATGAATGCGTAGCGGCAAACCAACTTGGGCTTTTGCCGAGCAAAGCGTATTTCCGCGATATTGACCGCCCCGGCTGGCGGAGCGCCGTTGCCGCGCTGCGGGAAAAGCTGGAATTTTTTCTCGATACCAATCAGGCGGTGCTCTCAACGCTCGTGCCGGGGCTGACTGACTCCCCGATGCTCAACGACTGGACGATCCGCGCAACCGGCCTGGAAAAAGCGTCGTTCTTTGCCGAATTCCGGCGCAGGCCCCTGCGCATGGCGATCGGGCCGCTCGTCGGGGACGGCGTCAGCCTCGAAGGCGGCAATCTGCTGTCCATTTTGCAAAGCGCGCAGCATATCCGTACCCAGGTCGCCGAATTGAGAACCCACGCGGCAGCCATCGTCGGGCTGATTCTGCCCGCCAATTGGGGCGCGCACCGCCCGCATGCGCTGGAGGAACTCGATGCCGCCATCAGTTTGTCGCAAAATGCCGTTTGGCTGGAACGGAACGCGCCGGTAGCGTGGCTGAAGGCGCTGGAACCCAAGGACGCGCGGGAAATCGGAACGCTGAAGGAAATCGAGGCGGCGTGGCTGCGCTGGCTCAATGTCATTGGCGCGACCGAGCACAACGTCGGGCAATGGCTGGGCGGACGGAACTGGCTGGATGTGTGGGATGAGTCCCAGCCTCGCTGGGAAAGCGATTTGGCGGGCACGGGGCTGTTGCAGTTGCAGCGCCGCGCCATGCTGCACAAGGAGCTTCGCGCCATCGGGCTGGCGGGGGGCGTCGATCTCGCGGATAAACTGGCGCGTCGGGCATTTCCTCTGGGCGAGGCCGAAACGGTCATGCGCCGGGGGCTGGTTCAGGCTTCGCTGCAAGAGCGCCTGACGGCCTGCGGCATGGAAGATTTTGATGCCGCCGCGCAGGACAGGGCTGTTTCGGACTTTCGGGAAAGCGCACTCGATGTGCGCAGATGTGCCGTGCAGGCTATTCCCGCGCGGCTGCTCGCCCGGCGGCCTTTCCGCACGAACAGCATCCTTCCCGAAGTTTCCGCCCTTGTGCGGCAGATCGAGCGCAAACGCGCCGGGATGAGGCTGCGGGAAATCTCCGCCCGCTATCCCGAAGCCCTGCTCACCTTTACCCCGGTATTC
>JAITVD010000029.1 GCA_031285965.1 Azoarcus sp. | reverse complement strand
AGCGATGAGGAAACAATGGCGCAAACGGGTTTCATGGCTTGGAGCCTCCCTGTTCAAAAAAGTCACTCTTTCCCAAACGCTACACCCAAGTGACAGCAAGCAAACGCCAACACTTTCCTCAACTGGGCAAAAAACTGCCCGCTGTTCGTCCCCCTGCAACCACACTCCCCCATCGCTTACGGCGACATTCCCCTCGATGAGGCGGGCTAGCCCGCTACTCCCTTTAATTCCGCGCCTCCGTCATGCCGTTGTGGCGCAGCAGCGCGTCGACGGAAGGGGGACGGCCCCGGAAGGCGATGAAGGATTCAATGGCTGGACGGCTGCTGCCGACGGCCAGTATTTCGCGCCAGAAGCGTTCGCCGGTGGTTGGGTCGAGCAGGCTGCGGCGCGCGCCGCTGGGTTCTCGCGCCGCTTCTTCAAAGGCCGCGAAAGCGTCGGCGGACAGCACTTCCGCCCATTTATAGCTGTAATAGCCCGCCGCGTAGCCGCCCGCGAAAATGTGCGAAAAACTGTGCGGGAAACGATGCCATGACGGAGGAAACAGCACGGCAACCTCGCGCCGGATATTGTCGAGGAGCGCCAGCACGTGCCCGATGGGCACGTCGCCGGAAGCGTCCGTCGCGTCGCTGTGCAGGAGCAGATCAAACAGGGAGAATTCGATTTGGCGCACCGTCTGCATCCCGCTCTGGAAGTTGCGGGCGGAAATCATTTTGTCATAGAGCGCGCGCGGGAGCGGCTCGTTTGTTTCGACGTGCGCGGCCATCATCGAGAGCACGTCCCACTCCCAGCAGAAATTTTCCATGAATTGGCTGGGCAATTCGACGGCATCCCATTCCACGCCGTTGATGCCGGAGACGGCCAGCTCGTCTGTGCGGGTCAGCAGGTGGTGCAGCCCGTGGCCGGTTTCGTGAAAAAGGGTGAGCACGTCGTCATGGGTGAAAGTGGCGGGCTTGCCGTCGACGGGGGCGGGAAAGTTGCACACGAGCCAAGCCACGGGCGTGGTGATGCCTTCGGAATGCTTGCTGCGGCTCCGGGCGGAATCCATCCACGCGCCGCCGCGCTTGGTTTCGCGGGCATATAGGTCGAGGTAAAACTGGCCGAGCAGTTCGCCGTTTTTTTCGATGCGGAAAAAACGGACATCTTCATGCCAGATTTGCGCTTCATCGGCGACGATTTCGACACTGTAAAGCTGGCGGATGACGCTAAAGAGGCCGTCGAGCACGCGGGGTTCCTGGAGATATTGCTTGACCTCTTGGTCGGAGTAGGCGTAGCGGCTTATCCGCAGTTTTTCTGACGCCCAGGCGATGTCCCACGGCTCCAAGGTTTCCAGCCCGAGTGCTTCGCGGGCGAAGGCTTTGAGTTGCGCAAGGTCGCGCTCGGCGTAAGGCTTTGCCTTTGCGCCCAGTTCGCGCAGAAAGGTGAGCACTTCAGCGGCGGAATCCGCCATTTTCGGGACGAGCGAAACTTCAGCGTAGTCAGGGTAGCCGAGGAGCCGGGCCTCCTCCGCGCGCAGGGCGAGGATGCGGCCAATCAGCGGGCCGTTGTCCCATTTCGCCTGTTCGCCGTCGGCGGCGAATTCCGAGGCGCGGACGGCATTGGCGCGGTACATACGCTCCCGCAGCGGCCGGTCGTCGGCGTACTGCATCACCGGCAGCCAGGAAGGGTGTTGCAAGGTGAATTTCCAGCCGGGCTTGCCGTCCCTTTCCGCCGCAGCGCGGGCGGCGGCGCGGGCATCGGGTGGGATGCCCGCCAGCCCCGCTTCATCGATAACCCACTCGCTGTAGGCGTTGGTGGCGTCGAGCAGGTTTTCGGAGAATTTCGCCGCCAGCGCGGAAAGTTCTTCCTGTATAGCCTTGAAACGTGGCTTGGATTCTTCGGGTAATTCAGCGCCCGAGAGGCGGAAATCGCGGATTTCGCGCGCGATGATGCGTTGTCGCACCGGGGAGAGGCGAGCATGTTCCGGGCTTTCGGCGAGCGCCTTGTATTTGCGGAAAAGCGCGATGTTCTGTCCGAGTTCGGCGTAGAAGCCAGCCACTTCCGGCAACATGGCGTTATAGGCTTCGCGCCATGCGGGGATGTCCAGCACGCCATGCAGATGCCCGACGATGCCCCATGCTTGGCCAAGGCGTTCGCCCGCCTCGAACATCGGCGCGATGAATCCGTCCCAAGTGGGCGGCGCGGCATCGGCAGTGAGCCGAGTGATGAGCGTGCCGTATTCGGCGAGGAGATTTTGGATGGCGGGCGCGACGTGTTCCGGGCGAATGTCGCCGAACCGGGGCAGGCCGGAGAAATCGAGCAAGGGATTATCTGAATCTGGGCGTGTCATGACAATGACCTGGAAAATGTAGAAAGGGGTGTTTTAGGTGCCGTGCCTTGCGCTCCCGCTTGCGGGAAAGGGGCTGGGGAACGGGTATGCGGGAAAAAGAGAAAACCCGTCGCCTCAAATTCGCTTGTCGGTCAGCCGCGCATAAGCCTCGCGGTATTTGTCGGCGGTTCGGGCGATGACTTCTTCCGGGAGCCGGGGGGCGGGCGCTTGCTTGTTCCAGTCGAGCGTTTCCAGATAGTCGCGCACGTACTGCTTGTCGAACGAAGGCGGGCTGATGCCTTCGCGGTATTCGGACTGCGGCCAGAAGCGCGAGGAATCGGGCGTCAGCACTTCGTCGATTAGGTGCAGGACGCCCGCCGCGTCGATGCCGAATTCAAACTTGGTGTCGGCAATGAGGATGCCGCGCTCGGCGGCGTAGCGGGCGGCTTCGGAATAGAGGGCGATGGCCGCGTCGCGGGCTTGTTCGGCCAGTGCCGCGCCGCGTGGGCCGATTTGTTCCGCGCAGAGCGCCCGCGCGCGCGCGAACGTGACGTTCTCGTCGTGCTCGCCCGCGTCGGCCTTGGTGGCTGGGGTGAAAATCGGCTGCGGCAGCTTTGCCGCCTGGCGCAGCCCCGGCGGCAGGGGAATGCCGCAAATCGCGCCGCTTGTTTGGTAATCCTTCCAGCCGGAGCCGATGACGTAGCCGCGCACCACGGCTTCGATGGGCAGGGGCTTGAGGCGCTTGGCGACCAATGCCCGCCCGCGCACCTGTTCGCGCTCGTCGGCTTCCACGACGGTTTCCGGTTCGATGCCGGTGAGCTGGTTGGGGAGGATGTGGCCGAGCCGCGCAAACCAGAAACCGGCCATTGCGGTCAGCACCCGGCCTTTGTCCGGGATGGGGTCGGGCAGGATGACATCAAATGCCGACAGGCGGTCGCTTGTGACGATGAGCAGCTTGTCGCTGCCGACGGCGTAAATATCGCGGACTTTGCCGCGTCCGAGCAGCGGCAGGCTCTTGATGGAAGATTCAAATAGCGGGACGTTCACGGCGTGTTCCGAAAGGACGGTAGCCGCGCATTATAGGGCGATGTTCTCCATCCGGGACGCGGGCAGGTATCTGCTGCTGGAGCGTGACAAAGCATTGAGCGGTTCAGGTTCATGGCAATAGAAGCCTTGCGCGTAGTCGATGCCGATTTCGCGGATGATCTGAAGGATGCTGTTGCTATGCACAAATTCGGCCACGGTGCGCAAGCCGTGGGCGCGCGCCAAGGTGACGATGGCCTTGACCGTGGCAAAGTTAGTCGAATCGGTGTCGATGTTGCTGACAAACGAACCGTCTATTTTCAGGTAGTCGGCCTGGAAACGCTTGAGATAGTTGAATGACGACAGGCCGCTGCCGAAATCGTCCAGCGCCACGCTTGCGCCCGCCTGGCGCACGCTCTCGATGAAACGTAGCGCCTGTTTGAGATTGGCAACCGCGCTGCTTTCGGTGATCTCGAAACAGAGCTTTCTCGGCGGGACGTTGCTGACGCGGATCTGGTCGAGGACGAAATTCGGGAAATGCTCATCCGAGAGGCTCGCGCCGGAGACGTTGATGCTGAAGCACTCGATGCCTGTTTCGTATTTCCCTTTTTCCCATTGCGCGATTTGCTGGCAGGCGCTCATGATGACCCAATGGTCGATGCGCGACATCAGGTTATAGCGTTCGGCGGCGTGGATGAGATTGACGGGAATATCGAAATTGCCCTCGGCGTTTTGCACCCGCAGCAGGATTTCTGCGTGGGAAGGGCGATCCCCCGCCAGCGGGGAGAAACGCTGGTAATGGAGCATGAAGCGGTTCTGGACCAGCAAATTGTCAAGCTGCGCGATATTTTGCAATTCCTCGCTGCGCTGGCGGAAATAGTCATCGTTGGGATGATAAATCTGGATGCGGCTGCGGCCCAGTTCCTTTGCGCCGAAACAGGCTGCGTCGGCGGCAATCATCAAATCCCTGAGCGAACGCACTTTAAGAAATTTGCTGCAAGCCACGCCGATGCTCACCCCTACGCGATAACGCTGCCCTTCCCATTCAAAGTGGATGTTGGAGATGTCTTTGATGAGGTTTTGCGAGGTTTCCAGAATGGCTTGCTCGTCGCAGGAGGGGAGGATGGCGCCAAACTCATCGCCGCCGATGCGGGCGACGAAAGCGTCATCCAACCGCGATTCGATGAGATGCGACACGCGGGTCAGCAGAATGTCGCCCGCCGCGTGGCCGCAACTGTCGTTGATGGCTTTGAATTGGTCGAGGTCGATATAGAGCATCGTGACATCGGCCCCTGCGGGGTCGTCGAGCAGTTCCGAAGCATACCTCTCGAAAGCCCGGCGGTTGAAGGCATCGGTCAGCGCGTCGTGCTGCGCCTGCCATTCGAGCATCGACATCTTGCTGCTCACCGTCATGGCCATGGATTTGAAATGTTCGAGCAGGGTATCGAATTCCGAAACGCCGGTGGATTTCAGTTTTATTTCGTAGTCGCCGCTGGAGATGTGCTCGGCGGCCTTGCCCAAAGTGGCCAGAGGTTTGGTGAGATGCCGCAAAAAGACCGCCAGCAGGATGCCGAACAGGAGCGTTCCGGCAAGAGCCGCCGCCGCGCTGCTCAGAACCAGTGCTTGCCGGGCGGCGTTCAGGTCGTCGATCGATAGGCCATATTGCGCCGAGCCATAGTTTTGTCCGCCGGAGGCAATGTCGAAACGGATGTGGTAAGCCTGACCGGCGTTGCCCGGCGCGGGCAATGCTTTGCTCTCCGCCAGTCCCGTCGATGCCAAACGTTTTCCGCTGGCGTCCATGATGGCGAAATAGGCTATCCGCCCGGACTGCACGCTGGTGCCGAGAATATTGCGCAGAGCCGGGTAGTCCTGCCGGATCAGCGGGTCAGCGATGGCTTTTTGGTAGAAGTTCTGGCTGTATGCGATCCGGTTTTTTATTTGGCGCTCAATCTGTTCTTCGGTCGAATACATATTGATGGCTAACATAAGAGCCAATATGGCAGCGCCTACTAAAGCGCCCCAGATCAGAACATGGGAATGGCGCGAATTCATGCGTAACATGGTTTACCACGCAGGAGAAATACTACCGTTTTGGTATAACCCAATTGCAAGAAGAGAAGCACGAGATTTCTCTTTGAAAAGAAAGCTCCCGTCAGATTCTCTTATTATAAAACATGCACCGCTACTATAAAAGGGAAAGCGTATGCTAGTACTATAGAAGTGACAATAGGTAAAATTTTGCATTTACAAATGTGATTTTTTCCTCATTTGAGAGATAGAAAAATAGATACCGATAGCGGTTATTTAATGTCGATACACGTTACCTTTTTCTAGTCATATGATAGTTTTTTTAATATTTCGAGGAAATTTGTAACGGGAAAATGACAATAAGAGAATTATGAGTAGCAATAGCGATATTTCAAGTTTGAGCTTTACAGTTTATTTTCCTTTCCCGATTTCTCCAAATACTTCTTGCCACAGCGCCCGCACCGGCTCGCGCAGGGCGGCGGCGCTGTCTTGGGGAATGCGCGAGGGCTGTCCGTTGAGCCGCTGGCGGTGCTGGCGCTGGCGCAATTCGCGGTAGCTGCTGGCGCAGGCGGCGGCGAGGCTGGCGGGAATCAAGCCGAGTTTCGCGGCGATGCCCAGCAGCGCGATGTTACCTAGGTTGCCCGTGAGTTCCGCGTGTTCATGGGCGTGCCCGAGGACGAGGTACTGAACCAGAAACTCGACATCGACGAGGCCGCCGGGGTCGTGCTTGAGGTCGAAAAGCGGGCTTTTCCCCGCGTGAGCGTCGCGCATTTTGTCGCGCATGGCGATGACTTCGCCGCACAGAACTTGTTTGTCACGCGGCAGGCGCAGGATGCTTTCGCGGATACGCTCGAATTTTTCGCCCAGCGCCGCGTCGCCCGCCACAAAGCGGGCGCGGGTCAGCGCCTGATGTTCCCAAGTCCAGGCGGACGCAAGCTGGTATTGCCGGAAAGTGTCGAGCGAGCACGCCACGAGGCCGGATTCGCCGTTCGGGCGCAGCCGCAGGTCGCTTTCAAACAAAATGCCCGCAGAAGTGCGGCTTGACAGCCATGACCGGATTCGCTGCGCCAAGCGGGCGTAGAGGTCGCCCGCGTCGATAAAATCATCGTCATAAAGAAAGATGATGTCGAGATCGGAGGCGTAGCCCAGTTCCTTGCCGCCCAGCTTGCCGTAGCCGATGACGGCAAATTGAGGCGCTTCCCGGTGGCGGGGCTTGACCCTGCGCCAGCACAGCGGAATAGCCAGCCCGACCATGATGTCGGCAAGCATGGAGAGATGGTCGGCGAGCTTTTCGACCGTGAGCGCCCCGGCGATGTCTTGGACGAGCAGCCGAAAGACTTGGGCGTGATGCCGCTCGCGCATCACGTCCATCTGCTGTTCCATGTCCGGTTCGAGCGCCTCCAGTTCGGCGGCCAGAACGCGCCGGAACTGCGGCCAATCGGGCGCTGCCGTCTGGCTGTCCGCGCCGAGCAAGTCGTCGAGCAGAATCGGGTGGCGTTCGAGGTATTGCGCCGCCCAGAGCGAAGCGCCGGCTAAATCGACGAGGCGGAGCAGGGCCAGCGGGTATTCCTGTAGCAAAGCGAGGTAAGCGCCGCGACGGGTGATGGTGTCGAGCAAGTTGAGGCAGCGTGTCAGGGCATCGTCCGGCTCCGGCGTGGTGAGGGCGGCGGCGATGATGCGGGGCACGAGGGCATCGAAGCGGCTGCGAATGTTGTCCGGCAACTGGCCGTACCGCGCCCCGGCGCGCAGCGCCTCCAGCCGCGCCGCGCCCGCTTGCGGCACACGGTAGCCTAGTTCGCCCAGCGCGTTGGCCGTTCCGGCGGGGTCGAGCGCGTTCTGCCAGATGGCGGCAGGCTGGCGGGCATCGTCGTCCGGCGGCTCCGGTTCGCCGAAGATGGCTTCAAAGTGGGCGCTGACGGCGGCGCGGTGGCGGCCAAGCTCTTCCAGAAACGCAGCGTATCCCGCAAAGCCCATCGCTTCGGCAATCAAGTTCTGGTCGTTTTCGTTTTCCGGCAAATCGTGGGTCTGGGCATCGTCGAGGTATTGCAGCCGATGTTCGAGGCGGCGGAGGAAAACATAGGCGGCGCGGAGTTCCTCGACGGCTTCGGGCTGGAGAATGCCGCGAGCGGCGAGGCGGGCGAGCGCCTGAAGGGTCGGGCGCACTTGCAGGGCTTGCTCCCGACCGCCCCGGATGAGCTGGAACGCTTGGGCGATGAACTCGATTTCGCGGATGCCGCCGGGGCCGAGCTTGATGTTGTGGGCGCGTTCATGCCGCGCCACTTCGCGCCGTATTTGCGCGTGTAGCGCGCGCATGGCGCTGATGGCGCCGAAATCGAGATATTTCCGAAAAACGAAGGGGCGGGAAATGGATTGCAGTTCGTCGGCGCGTTCGCCGACGATGACACGCGCTTTTATCCAAGCGTAGCGTTCCCATTCCCGACCCTGCGTGACGAAATAATTTTCCAGCATGTCGAAACTGCCTGCCAGCGGCCCGGAATCGCCGTTGGGACGCAGCCGCATGTCGACGCGGAACACCCGCCCGTGTTCGGTCATTTCAGCCAGCGCGGCGATGATCTGCTTACCGAGGCGCTCGAAAAACGCAAAGTTGTCGATGCTTTTCAAACCTGCGGTGCTGCCATCTTCTGGATAAAGAAAGATGAGGTCGATGTCGGAACTGACGTTGAGTTCCCGTCCTCCCAGCTTGCCCATGCCGACGATGATGAATTCCTGCTCCTCGCCGGAAGGGGAGCGGGGTGCGCCGTACCGCGCCAGAAGCGCGGGACGCAGCACGGCGTGAGCGTGGCGGACGGCGGTTTCCGCTAATTCGGTCATGGTTTCGGTGACTTCGTCCAGATCGCCCATGCCCGAGAGGTCGCGCACGATGAGATGGCACAGCACCCAAGCGCGTAACTGGCGCAGGGCGGGACGCAGATGGGTTTCGTCGCTGCCTTGTTGGGCAATGAAGGCGCGCATGGCTTGCCCGTCGATGGGCTGGTCGAGGTGGCTGGCCAAGCACTCCTCCAGCCAGGGACGGCTGTCAAGCATTCGCTGCAAAAACCGCGACTGACGTGTTGCGCGGCGGATAATTTCTGATGCGGGGAGGCCGGTCTGCATCGAAAGCCCTTGCGTTGTTGCTAGAATCTTTTAATCGGATTTGAACAAGTGTAAGCGTCTGTCCAGCGTTTTGTCTGGGGAACAAAAATAATCACCCACTGTAGCGGCATGTGCTTGCACAACTGCATGGAACGTCTGGCGCGGGGCAGCGCGGGGGTCGTCTGTGCGGCGAGATGAATGGTGCGCTCTTTTTTGAAGACTCAACGCATGAAAACCGAAGACCCCGAGTTTTCGTTTCTTGCCGGAATGCCTGCCCGACAACATTCCGGTCAGCGGTTCGCTTTCTGGCGCTCTGTTCGGCAAAGCGCCGTTTTGCGGCATCTGCCGCGCGTTCTGGGATGGCTGTCGCTGACTGCCTGCATTGTGTGCGCCATTCTGTACGGCGTGATGCGCCTCTGGCTGTTTCCTTGGCTTGGCGAAAACCGCGAATGGGTCGCCGAGAAACTTTCTAACGCGTCGGGCGCGTCGGTGAGCATCGACCGTTTGGAAGCGGATTGGGACGGGCCTCGCCCGCGCTTGCGGCTGAATGGATTGACGATTCGTTCCGAAGAGCGCGACGCGCTGCGGCTGGAACGGGTCGAGACCACGCTGTCGTGGACATCCCTGCTGCGGTGGATGCCGTATTTCGACGCGCTGGAAATCGTCGGCCCAAAAATCGAGCTGGGGCGCGGAAAAGACGGCGTTTTTTCCGTGGCGGGCATCCGCATGGAACCCGGCTCGCAGACGGGCAATCCCATCGCTTGGCTGTTCGAGCAGTCCCGCATCGTGGTGCGCGACGCGACGCTGGTCTGGAACGACGGTTTGCGCGGCGCGCCGCCGCTGCCGCTGACCGAGGTGCAATTCACTTTCGAGCGCGGCCTGTTCAGCCATCACCTTGAATTTCAGGCGCGTCCTCCCGAAAAACTGGCCTCGCAATTTGAAGTGCGCGGCGACATGCGCCGCCACGGTTCCGCCCTGCTGGAAGGGATTGCCGGGAATCTCTATGTCTGGCTCGAACATGCCGATCTCGGCGACTGGGCGGCGTGGGTGGATTATCCCGTTCCCGCCAAGGGGCGTGGCCGCGTGCGGCTGTGGCTCGACAGCGACGGCAAGGGAACCGCCGGATTGAGCGCGGATCTGGCGCTGGAAGAAGTGGAGACCACGCTCGCGCCCGATTTGGTTCCATTGCGCTTCGATCAGGCGAGCGGGCGGGTGCAGGCGCGTTACACGCCCAAGAGCGTCGAATTTAGCGCCCGCGAGCTATGGCTGAAATCCAGCGAAGTCAATCTTCACGCGCCCCTCGATTTCAGGCTCGCCCTGAAGCGGGGCGCTGACGGCTCGCTCAGCGGCGGCGAGCTTTCGGCTTCCCCGCTCGATTTGGAAACCTTCATCCGGCTGTCGGAAAGCATGCCGCTCGACAAGGCGGGGGACGTGCGCAAATTGCTGGACGAGTTCAATCCAAAAGGGCATTTGCGGACGTTTTCGCTCGAATGGGAAGGCGGCGCGGGCGCGGCGCTGGGTTGGAAGGTCGACACGGAATTTGAGGGAATCAGCCTCGCGGCGCGTAACCTCATTCCGGGCATGGGCAACATGTCGGGACGGATCAAAGGCAATAACCAGGAAGGGGAGTATGTGCTGTTCGGCAAGGACGGCCATGTCGATTTACCCAGAGTATTTGAGCAGGCGCGAGTCCCGTTTGAAAGCCTCGACGCTTCGGGCGGCTGGAACCACCGGAGCGGGCGGCTGGCGGTCACGCTCCACGCCATCAAGGTGGTCAATGAGGACGCGGCGGCGCAAGCGGCGGGCAGCTATTGGCCAGCGGAAGGCGGCGGCCCCGGCGAAATCGACCTCACCGGCGAAGTGGATCGCGCCCAAGGCGCGGCGGTATGGCGCTACATTCCCATCATTGCCGGAAAGCAAGTCCGTGACTGGCTGAAACGCGCCATTACGCAAGCCAGCGTGACCAGCGCGAAAGTGAAGCTCAAAGGGCCGTTGCGCCATTTTCCGTTCCGGGGCGGGCAAGGGGAATTTCTGGTGGCGGTTCGGGCAAATGACGCCCGGCTCGACTATGCCGAAGGCTGGCCCGCGCTTGAGCGCCTCAACGGGGAACTGCGCTTCAAGGGGCCGGGGCTGTCCATCGAATCCCAAGGCGGAAATCTTTTCGGTGTCCGGGTGGAACCCATCCGGGTCGAAATTCCTGACCTCTCGAAAGGAATCATGAATATAGAGGGCGCGGCGGACGGGCCTTCGGCGGACTTTCTGCGCTTCATCGCCGAAAGCCCGCTTGCCGGACGCTTGCACGGCTTTACGGAGCCATTGCGTCCCGAAGGCAACGGTCAGCTTAATCTCAAGCTGGTGATGCCATTGCGCGAGCTTTCTGAAACGAAGGTTGCCGGGGAATACCGCTTTGCCGCCAATCGCGTCCGACTGAACGCGCTTGCCGCCGGCCCCGCGCTGGAAGCGGCTGAAGGCAGCCTGAGCTTTACCGAAGCGGCGCTGGAGGCGCTTTCCGTCCGTGGCAGCTTGCTGGGCGGGGAATGCGCGGTCAAGGGCAAGACGGTCGCGGGCGGGCTTGAACTGGACGCGCGCGGGCAACTGGCGGCGCGGGCGGCGCATGAAGCGTTTGGCCAGCCCGTGCTGGGATGGCTCAGCGGGAGCGCGTCATGGCGTGCCGAAATGCTTTTCGGCCAGAACAGCGGCAAGGTCATCGTGCGCTCCGAGCTAAAAGATTTGGCTTCACGGCTACCCGCGCCTTTTGCCAAGGAAGCGGGCGAGGCATGGCCGCTGGAAATTACAGTGGCATCATCTGGCGATTCCGGCTCCCGGCAAATCACGGCAACGCTTCATCCGGGGCTTGAGGCCGCGCTCGAACTCGATGCCTCGGGCGCTTTGCGCGGCGGAATCGGGCTGAACCGGCCTGCGCCCAGGTCTTCCAGCAACGGGGTGCAGGTCGCGGCTTCGTTCGATACGCTGGATGTCGACGCTTGGCAATGGTCTTTGGCCGCTGGCGAAGGCAGCGCCCAAAGCGAAGAAGCGCCACTGCCGCTGGCGAGCGTCATGCTTGATGCCCGAAAGGTTCGCGCCTTCGGATATACCTTCAGCGGGATGAAACTTCGCGCCGCAAACAACGCGGAAAGCTGGACGGCGCATCTGGACAGCGCCGAGGCGCAGGGTGTCGTTTCATGGAAGCGCGGCGGTGACGGCATCTTGTTGGCGCGTCTGAGCCGTCTGGCGCTCTCGGGAGACGCCAGCAATCCGGAAAGCGACGATCAGGGAAGCGGCGTTTCTTCCCCTGCGCCGCCTCCTCGTGGGCTGCCGGGGCTTGACGTGCGGGCGGAAGAATTTGCCGTTGGTGCGCGCGAACTGGGCCAGCTTGAAGTGCGGGCCACCAATCAGGAAGGCGTCTGGCGGCTCGACAGTTTTTCGATTCGCCATCCTGACGCGCAATTTTCCGGCAGCGGTCTTTGGCAACCCGATGCGCGGCACAGCATGCTCGACTTCACTCTGGATGTGACTGACGTGGGTCGCTTCGCCTCGGCATTGGGGTACAGCAACGTCGTGCAGGGCGGACAAGCAAAGCTCGGCGGAAAAGTAAGCTGGCAAGGGCCGCCCACCCAGATTGACTATCCGACGCTTGCCGGACAAATCGAGCTTAACGCCCGGAAGGGTCGCTTTGAGCGCATCGAGCCGGGCATCGGGCGTTTGCTCGGTGTCCTGAGCCTACAGGCGTTACCGCGCCGGGTTACGCTCGATTTCCGAGACGTATTTTCCGACGGTTTCGTTTTCGACCGCATCGATGCCAAGGCCACCGTTTCCGGGGGCGTGATGCACAGCGACAGCATCGAAATCGCCGGTCCCGCCGCAAAGGTGCTGATGCAGGGGCAGACCGACATTGCCGCCGAGACCCAGGACTTGCAGGTCACGGTGCGCCCAACTCTGTCCGAGTCCGTCGCCATCGGCGCGGCCATCGTCAATCCGGTCGCGGGCGCGGTCACGTATCTGGCGCAAAAAACGCTTGGCGACCCATTCGAGCGGCTGTTCTCCTACGACTACAAAATCACGGGCAGTTGGGCCAACCCGACGGTCGAAAAAACTGGCAGCGCCGCGCCCGCGCCCGGAGAAAATGGCTCCGGCGCAACAAGCCCCGCCAACGAAATTCAGGGCGAGCCTAACGCAGGATAGTCGGGATAGCCTTTTTCCGTGCCGCCAGAGAAAGTACTGCGGTTAGCTTCGGCAATCGGAGCATTGGCTTTTATGCGCTCGACGAAATCAGGGGTTGCCAACACCATTTGTCCGTAGTATCCCAGATCGGCCAGATCAGAAGCCACATGCTCATGCGGGGACCCGATCAGCTCAGGATCAGCGTACCCTTGTTGACAGCACGCCTCAGGTGGTATCGTTGTTTTCCGGCGAACGCCGTTGTTCGATACCCAGCAGTTCCTCTATGTGCGATAGTGCCGTCTCGTCCCGGACAACGCTGCGCAGCCATTCGTGCAGGGGTATGCCGCCCCAGCGCGCCGCCTTATCAGCTAGGTAGGCGACAGGGCTGTGCGGCTCGCTACGGCGGAAAAAGGCAGCGATTTCCTGAAGCTGGCGAATCGCCTGTTCCCTAGACAAAGGCATTCCCTGTATGGCCGATGGTATGGGTGCAATAGTAGGCATAGCTTCTGGAGATGATGACGATACGTTTGTTTTTGCTGTGCCGGAGGCTGTGTTCGTTTCCGTCGCATAGCGGCGGAGAAAGCGGATCACGTTATCAAGTGAGTCGAAAGCGGATCCGAATGAGGGAGCCTGTTCTGCCAAACATCCATCAAGTACGGTTCGCAAGGCGGTCATGGCCTGCTGTAAATCAAGAGATGCTTGCAGGTTTCCCGAAAAATGGCTGCTCGGTGTTTCAGCTACGGCGGCTTCAAATGTTTCGGTGGTCAGTGCAGACAGCCATCTGTCACTGGCCTGTTCAGGATGGCGCTCGTTGTTGCGGGCGTTGCTGCGAGCCGATTCCTGATCGGTCAGAGAAAATGTGCCGCGCGGCGAACAGGTCAGCGGTGTCTCCCGAATCCACTGTGCGCTCTGGCTAAGCAGCCAGTCCAAGATGCCAATCCGCTGTTCGGATCCTTCGTCATCGGGTTGCGGATGGATGTCTTCCCAATAGGTTTTGCACAGACGAGCCAGCAAACGATAGCCGCGCGCCAGTCCGGCCAGTCCGTCCGTTTTGGCGTAAGCCTCGGCAAGCCAGGCAGCGACCCGCAAGTCCTTGGACTTGTTGATTAGAATATCCTGGCAAATGAGTATAGCTTTATCCCATTGTGCGTCCTTGATCGGAGTGACCCATTCGCCCTGAGCTAGCGAGGGATCATCAAAACGGCGCGCTTCGCGGATCGCATCGAATTCCTGAGAGAAGATCAGGTCGCTGCCGCAGCGTTCGATGCCAGTTGTGACGGGGTATAGGAAGGTGTCCAGTTCCATGGAAAAATCTATTTAGGGTAATGTGATCGTCAGCGTCGGCGCACGTGGTGCCAATTGGACAATATTCCGGTGCTGCGCCAAGGTTTGCTCGACCAAGTTGGCACCGTGCCAGTCGAGTCCGACATAGGCCAACAAGGCGCACAGCGATAGTACCGATGCGATGACCCAGACGGGAATGTTGTGTTTGAGGGCGTTGGCGATCCGATCCGGTGTTTCCCAATGGGGTGCGAAAGGAGCGCTACGACCTTTGATGTGGGCAATTTGCTCGCCAAGCTGGTTAGTCAGGTATTTCAGTTTTTCTAGTCCCTCCAGTAGGTAGCGTCCCTTGAAGCCGACCAGTAGGCACATGTGGAATACTTCTAGCGCGTTCAGACGTGCTGCGCCGCTATTGCGGGCAGCTTCGAGCTTGTCGAAAAAGTGCTCGCCAGCCAGTTGGTCTCCGAATAAGGCTAATTGCAGCGGACGACATTCCCATTGTTCCCTGATGTCTGTCTGCGAGGTCAGAACGGCTTCGTCGACCACGGCACAGAAGGCGTATTTAGCATCGAAAATATCTTCGCCGCTAAAGTGGTTTTTCTTGGCAGCTTTTTCAAATTGGTCTAAAAAGCACCGGATATCAGCGGAAAACGACTCGACATCCTTTGGCATACATCTGTTGCGCAGGAGGATTAGCATGTAGAAGCCGTCGTACAGCAGGTCGACCAAGCCGCGAGTCGGGCGAATGGTATTGCCATCGCCGTAGGAGAATGTGGGAGCGGCTAAAACCAAAGTTGGGGATGATGTCATGGCGTAACAGCGATCATTTCAATTTTCAGGTCGCGATAGCTTTCCGGTGCGTAGATCATAACGGATTGCGCTTTAAGCATTCGTTCGTAAAGGGAGCCGTGTGGATCCAAGGCAAAATAGCAGGCACCGGGTCGAACTGGTATCGCCGCCGGAACCTGTGCAGCATGGCTGAGACGGATGCCGGACATGGCTGAGAGAACGAGCTTCTCGACATCATCCGGGGCGCCGACCTTGAGTCGGAGGGGAACAGATTCAATGATTTCGGATTGAGGATGGGTCGCGGTAATCCCTAAATAGAACGCAGTGTTACCGTCTATCTTTTCGGAATCCAAGCGACCGGCGAAGAAGGCAGGCTTGAGCCGACTCAGGGCAATAATAAAATAACGGGTCGAAATGACGGTATCAAGCAGTTCGCGCAAAATCTGGTCGATACGGTTGAAGCAGACGCCAGGCTGTGCATGCTCGTAACTTGGTAACTCGTTGAGCGTATGTCCTTTGGAGAAGGTCATCAGCCCGCCCGCCAAGCGCAGTAATTCCTGAAACAGCCGTTCCGGTGAAAGCGCGGGGTTGTGCAGGAAATGCGTCAAAGCGGCGCAGGCGCTGCTGACGGTGTGCAGCAGCCAGAAGGAGGCAATGTCGCCAGAGCGGAATTCGATGATATTTTTCGACGGCTCACGGTGGAAACCGTAGAGTGCCTCGGTCTTGGCCAGCAAGGCATCAATCTGCCGCTGCAACATCTGGTAGAGAGCCGGTGTGCTGCTCAGGCTCAGGGCTGGTGGGATGAACGTCGGGTCGGTTTCGAAACCGTTGCTGGCGGTGCGCCGGATACGCACAATCGGTATTGAGAGGAAACGATCCCGCAGTTCATCGCTCCCTTTTAGAACCGACATTTTGCTGAGTGTCGAAATTTCAGCACTTACCGAATCTGTGTAGAGATCGTCTGTTTCGCGCGGAACAATCAGATAGCGGACTTGCCCGCCGTCGGCCATGCTGTCGCTACAGTTGCGGCCATGGATGTCAAGCAGTGGCAGTGCCAGGCAGAACTCGCGGCTCCCGTCATTGACCAAAGCGGTGTCGAGTGCTAAGGGCGGCGGCAACTGATCAATGTCGGGAGCGGTGAAGGAATCGCCGTTAGAGAACATGGCATCGATGCGGCTGAAACGCAGCATGCCGCTTTTTAGCGAATCATGATCGAGCGCCAGATCGCGGATGCCCCAGCCAAACGGATTGGCGGCCAGCATCGCTTGATGTAGCTGTGCCTCGGCGTGAGCGTCCTGTTGCTGGAGGTGTTGGGGTCTCAGGAAGATGCCTTCGCCCCACAAGATTTTTGCAGTAGTCATGTTTTGGTGTGCTCAACGTAACGTCTAGGTTCAACGGATGAATTGTCAGACATGATAGGCCGTCCGTTTATGGACATTTTTATTTCTGCACTGCGTACTGTCGGCATAGCGTTCTCCTTGGAGTGTTTCCTAACTATTGCACTGGACGCCAACCAACGATTGTACCGAGGGTGGGCTGATGTCGGCGATCAGATTACCCTCGCTGGCGGTCAAGGCACAGGCGTGAGCACCGACAATGATGCCAGTCTCGAAAGACTGCTTGGCGTCAAAGGCCAGTTTCCAGCGCGACGCGAAGGGTGCGCGGAACATGCCAATGACACCGATCGTCGTTGCCTCACCCGGCACCTTGATGATCAGATCGTAGGATTTGCCAGGAATGGTGACGATTTCGCGGACGGCTAACAAGTCTTCGCCCAAACCTTCCTTTTCGCTTTCGCTGCTGGCTATCTGCGTGTAGGTCAGCGTCCGCAAACGTTCTGGCGAACGTAACACGTAGATTTTCAACACCAGTGATAACGGTCGGGCGTTATCGCTGGTGTTGAGTTGTTGCCCGGCATAGACCTTGATCGACAAATCGGTCGTTCGCTTATTGGGATCGCCTGTGTCTTTCTTGATGACGCCTGTTGCCTCAAGCACCAGACCAAGCGCGGTGCCAGCTATTTGAGCGCCCGATGCCGCAGCGCATCCTGACAACAGGACAATGCAGATGACACTGACGGTCAGTACGACCATCAAGCTGGCAAGCAGTGGGCGAGTACGGTTCATTCCTCTGGCAAGACCTTCAAACAATCCTGAATGATCGACATGTACATATGCCATTGCATATGAAACTCCCAAAATGTACTATACGAACCCTATCTAAGCAATCTGCCGCAATGGGGTAACCGTGGCATCATGCAAATTTCAAGAGAGGGAATATGAGCAAGGGGAAGTGGCTGGTCTCGTTTCTGGTAATCAGCATTTCAGTGCTGGGCGGCTGTGTGTCAAACAATGTGGTAATGACCAACGAAGAGTTCATACAGGCGATGGGTCAATCCAACGTGCGGGTCGATTCCTTGCTGGAGAAAGGAGAAAGCAACGAGGCGGTGACTGAAGCAGTGGCCGTTCTGGCTGACTTGGCGAAACGGAACCCGACTCGTAAGGAACCATGGGGGCGAATGGCGAAAATTCAGTTTGATTCTGGCAATTATGCCCAAGCGATTGTTTCAGCCGAAGAAGTGCTGCAACGCGACGGCACTGATCGCACGGCCAAGAGTATCCGCGCCGTTGCCGGTTTGCGCGTCGCTTCGCAATCTTTGGCTGATTTGCGCAATGATGTCGAGTTGAAAGGCAATGCCCGCGCTGATGCGGCAAGCCTTGCCGCAGTGATGCGCGAAACTTTGGGTGAAGATGTACTGGTGCCGGCCTCCGAACTGGAGGCGCGCAAAAAGCGTGAAGCGGCAGCGGCGGCGCGAGCAAAGGCTAAAGCCAGCAGACCTCAGGCGGTTCCGGTCGCTGTGCCAGACGCGCAGCAGCCTGCGCGGGGAGGCAATCCGTTCAGCCAGTTGAAGTAACTGGTGATAGTAAGGGCTGCTTGGCAGTCTTTCGGTGAAGGGTTTGGAAGAAAGTCATTTGGGAGAAACTTGTGGCAAAGAAAGAGAGTGTTCAGAAGCGCCTGCAGAAGGTTCGGCCGCCTCGTGTCCAGTTGACCTATGACGTGGAAATCGGCGATGCGATTGAAGCCAAGGAATTGCCTTTCGTCGTCGGTGTGCTCGGAGATTTCGCGGCGCAATCTAAAGAGCCGCAAGGCAAAGTGCGTGACCGCAAGTTTGTCAGCGTCGATATGGACAACTTCGACGATGTTATGGAAGGCATGGCTCCGCGAGCGGCGTTCCGCGTCAAGAACCGCCTGAGCGCGGAAGGCGGCGAAATGGCTGTCGATCTTGAATTCAAGAAATTCGAGGATTTCCGTCCTGAAGCGGTGGTTCAGCAAGTCGAACCGTTGCGCAAGCTGCTTGAAGCCCGTTCCAAGTTGTCTGATTTGCGCAACAAACTGGCTGGCAACGAGAAACTCGAAGACCTCCTCAATGATGTGCTGACCAATACCGAGCAGTTGAACCACCTCGGCGGCAAGGATCAAGGAGGGGATTCGGCATGAGCCTACAACAACAGGCTGCGGCCTCCGAAAGCAGCGTCGTTTCACAGACAGGGTTGCTCGACCAGATTATCGAAGAAAGCCGCGTCGCGCAGTCCGATCAGGAAAAGCATCGGGCACGGGACATTATCAGTGAGTTTGTCAGTCAGGTGCTGGAAGGCGAGGTCATTGTTTCCGACAATCTGGCGGCGTCGCTTGATGCGAGGGTGGCTGAACTGGATCGCCTGATTTCCGAACAACTGAGCGAAGTGATGCACGCCGCTGAGTTCCAGTCCCTGGAAAGCGCATGGACAGGGTTGCATTACCTGTGTAAGCAGACTTCTACCGGGCCGCAGCTAAAAATCAAGCTGCTCAATGCCGACAAACGGGAACTGGTCAGGGATTTCAAATCGGCTATCGATTTCGATCAAAGTGCGCTGTTCAAGAAAGTTTACGAAGAAGAGTTCGGTACTTTCGGCGGTGCGCCGTTTGGCGCCTTGGTCGGCCAGTTCGCTTTGAGCCGTCAGCCCGAGGACATGTATTTCATCGAGCAGATGTCGCATATTGCAGCAGCGGCCCACGCACCGTTCGTGACTGGCGCCGCGCCGCAATTGTTCGGCTTGGAAGGCTATACCGAACTCGGCAAGCCGCGCGACATGGGCAAAGTGTTCGATACTGTTGAATATGCTAAATGGAAGTCCTTCCGCGAATCAGAGGATTCGCGCTATGTTGGTTTGGCTTTGCCACGTTTCTTGGGGCGTTTGCCGTATAACCCGATTGACGGCGAGGTGACAGAAGGCTTCAATTTCGTCGAGGAAGTGGACGGCACGAATCATGATAAATATCTGTGGTGCAATGCGGCTTTCGCTTTTGCCGCACGGTTGACGCAGGCTTTCGAGGACTACGGCTGGTGTGCCGCGATTCGTGGCGTTGAGGGTGGCGGGCTGGTCGAGGATCTGCCCACTCACACCTTCCGTACCGACGACGGTGAAGTGGCGCTCAAGTGCCCGACGGAAATTTCGATTACTGATCGGCGTGAGAAAGAATTGAGTGACCTCGGCTTCATTCCTCTGGTGCATTGCAAGAACACCGATTATGCTGCTTTCTTTGGCGCTCAGTCGGCGCAGAAAGCGAAGAAGTACGATAGCGATTCGGCCAATGCCAATGCCTCGCTGTCGGCGCAATTGCAGTATATCTTTGCCGTGTCGCGTATCGCCCACTACATGAAAGCCATGATGCGCGACAAAATCGGCAGTTTTGCCTCGGCGGCCAATGTGCAGTCGCATCTACAGCGTTGGATCGACCAGTATGTGACAGCCGACGATGCAGCATCGCAGGAGACCAAGGCGCAGTTTCCGCTGCGTGAGGCGTCCATCGAAGTCAGCGAAGTACCCGGCCGTCCGGGGGTTTATCGGGCGGTTTCGTTCATCCGGCCGCATTTCCAGCTTGACGAACTCTCGGTATCTCTGCGGCTAGTCGCTGAGTTGCCGCAGTCCAGCAAGAGTTGATGTTTTCTTAACCCGCAATACGTAAGGAGGCTGTACCAAATGAAGGACATTTATGTTGAGTTCAAGGGCAGCGACATCAAGGGTGATTCCCGCGATGCCAAGCACAAGGACATGGTGGAGGTCTCCACTTGGCAGCACCATATGCAGCAGCCGAAATCGGCGACGGCGTCCAGTTCCGGCGGGCACACCGCCGAGCGCGTCGAACACGGGGATATGAGCTTCACCAAGGATATCGACGGAGCCAGTCCGAAGCTCTATCAGGCCTGCTCGTCTGGCGTGCTGATTAGCGATGTCATCATCTACTTCTATCGCGCTTTCGGCGGCAAGAACACGACCGGCAACCCGTCTGCGGCGCAAAATCGGCACCAGTACATGAAGATCGAGCTGAAGAACGTCATCGTCGCTTCGGTCTCGCCCTCCGTTGACAAGGAAGGAGTTCCCAGTGAAACCTTCGCGCTCAAGTACTCGGCGATCAAGTGGACTTATGATGAGCTGAACATCGACGGCAGCAAGTCCGGCAAGGTCAATATCCAGGGCGCCTGGAACTTGGCCAAGAACACGCCGAACCTGACCTGATCGGCGGGATTGTTTGAGCACGGCGGGAACACAGGTTTCCGCCGTGTTTTTGGCGCTTATGGTGTAAGCGCCTCTTTTGCTGTATTGTATTTGTATTGCATTGAAAACCATACAAGGAGAGCCTCATGCCGTGGCAGTACAGTCAAAGAACAGGACAGCTTTCGCGCAATGGTCACGTATTCCATCCTGCCGGTTACTCTGGCGCTGGCGATGGCGTTGGCAAGAACATGCCCACCATGGAACACATCCGGAACGTCGGCCCCATTCCGCGCGGGCAATACCGGATCGGCCCGGCGCACACCCATCCCGGCAAAGGCCCCGTCGTCATGACCCTGACGCCCGTTGGCCACAATGCCCACGGCAGAACGCATTTTCTCATCCACGGTGACAGCATAACGGATCCCGGCAACGCGTCCCAGGGCTGCATTGTCCTGCGTCCGGAACTGCGCCAGGCCATCGCCGTCAGCGGCGACACGGTCATTGAGGTGGTGGAATGAACCGCCCCGCCCGCCCGCTCGCCCTGTTCCTCCTGCTCGCCACCGCGTCTTTCGGCGCTTCGGCAGAGAAAGTGCCCGACTGTACCCATCCCGAAGCTTGGCCTGCATCGATAGCATATGTCTACCTGAAAAACGACGGTGCGTTCGGTACCGAAATCGATAAAGGTGGCTTGGCTTTCGATAAAAAAACCGTGACTCGGCTGGCCTCCGAGAAGATCGGCAAGGATCGCGTTTACGGCGAAGACCTCTATCGCCAGGTTCATCTGGTGCGCTTCGCCTGGGAGTCGAGGGAGTCGAGGGAAACGGTCGACGTCATCACCGTCAGCGAAGCCACGAACGTGGAGTGCTCAATGTCCGACGTGGACATCTATGTGATCTCGAAGCGCCTCGGGGACTACACGCCCTCGGGGTCGGTCTTGAGGGAGCCGCAGCAGCAGAAGACCCCGAAGCCAAAGCAGAAGTAAGCACGTCACCCACAACACCCCCGCGCAGGGCACGACCGGCAACCCGTCTGCGGCGCAAAATCGGCACCAGTACATGAAGATCGAACTGAAGAACGTCATCGTCGCTTCGGTCTCGCCCTCCGTTGACAAGGAAGGAGTTCCCGGTGAAACCTTCTCGCTCAAGTACTCGGCGATCAAATGGACTTATGATGAGTTGAACATCGACGGCAGCAAGTCCGGCAAGGTCAATATCCAGGGCGCCTGGAACTTGGCCAAGAACACGCCGAACCTGACCTGACCGGCGGGATTGTCTGAGCACGGCGGGAACACAGGTTGCCGGTCGTGTCCTGCGAGGGGGCGTTGTGGGTGACGTGCTTACTTCTGCTTTGGCTTCGGGGTCTTCTGCTGCTGCGGCTCCCTCAAGACCGACCCCGAGGGCGTGTAATCCCCGAGGCGCTTCGAGATCACATAGGCATCCACGTCGGATATTGAGCACTCCACGTTCGTGGCTTCGCTGACGGTGATGACGTCGACCGTCTCCCCCGAGGTCTTGGGGAAGCGCACCAGATGCACCTGGCGATAGAGGTCTTCGTCGTCAAAGCGATCCCTGCCGATCTTTTCGGAGGCTAGCCGGGTGATGACAGCCTTCTCTAAAGCCGGACTCCCCCTCTCGAACACACCCTCGTCCAACAGGTAGCCGAACGCCATTGATACAGGCCAAGATCCGGAGTGGGTACAGTCGGGCGTCTCCGCCAACGCCCCGAAAGACGTGGCGGCGAGCAGGAGGAACATCGCGAGCGGGCGAGCGAGGCGGTTCATTCCACCACCTCAATGAAGTTGTCGCCGCTGACGGCGATGGCATCGCGTAGTTCACGACGCAGGACGATGCAGCCCTGGGACGCGTTGCCGGGATCCGTCATGCTGTCACCGTGGATGAGGAAATGCGTTCTGCCGTGGCCATCGCGCGAAAGCTGTCCTGTTCTTTGACTGAATTGCCACGGCATGATGGGTTCCTTGTATGGTTTTCAATGCAATACGAATACAATACAGCAAAAGAGGCGCTTACACCATAAGCGCCAAAAACACGGCGGGAAGGATCGCTTTGACGGCGAAGACCTCTATCGCCAGGTTTACCTAGTGCGCTTCACCCGGAAAACAGGGGAGACGATTGAGACTATCACCGTTGACGAATCCACGAACGTAGAGTGCTCGCTGTCGGGCGTGGATGCCTATGTGATCTCGAAGCGCCTCGGGGACTACACGCCCTCGGGGTCGGTCTTGAAGGAGCCGCAGCAAAAGCAGAAGTAAGCACGTCACCCGCAACTGCCCGACCGTTACGCGAGAGGGGAAGAAACCAAGCCACATGCGTACACGCATATGCGGTACAATTTTATGCCATTGAATCCACAAAACAACAGGAGTTCGCCATGCCTTGGAAATACGAGCAAAGTACTGGAAAGCTGTTCAGACCCAACGGGACGTGCTACAAACGGGGTATTCAGGAAAAGGCACTCATCTCAACAAAAACAGCTCGCAGACCGTGCCAAGCCTTGGCCCAATTCCAGTGGGCAGATGGACGATGAGCGGCTTTCGCCCTTCGGGCAGCGTCACCCTCAATACCATTGTTCTGACGCCCAAACCCGGCACCGTGACCTATAACAGAAGCGGCTTTCTGATCCACGGTGGTCAGGGCTTCCAGAACAAGGTAGCCTCCAAAGGCTGCATCATCATCGAAGGCGCAGATGTCCGTAGCGGCATCTATTATTCCGGCGACCGCGATCTGGAGGTCGTGCCATGATTCGCTTTATTCCGGCAGCCGCGATGCTCATGCTCTCCGGTTTAGCCATGGCTGGCAACAGCGTCTCCTCTATGTTCGGAAACAGCGCCACCCCCATGTGCGAGACACGCGACATGCCCAATATCTTTAATGCAGTGTATGCGATGCAGGAATATGGCGCACTACCCGACAAAAATTACGACAAAAACTTGAAGAACATCAAGGTTCGGACGATTGGCCTGGGGAAGATTGGCTTCAGGCCGCTGGCTGGCCCGCCTGAAAGCGAAGCGGGCAGTTACGCCGACCCCGCCCATCCTTCGACGCTTTACTCGGTCGTG
>JAITVD010000034.1 GCA_031285965.1 Azoarcus sp. | reverse complement strand
CCCCCCCCCCCCCCCCCCCCCCCCCCCCCCCCCCCCCCCCCCCCCCCCCCCCCCCCCCCCCCCCCCCCCCCCCCCCCCCCCCCCCCCCCCCCCCCCCCCCCCCCCCAATCTCGAACCTGTTCCGCAGGTTGATGGTCAGTCCTACCGTGCGGGCGATGTCCCCGTCAGTGGAGGTTTTTCTGGTGAGCGTCAGTTCAATGAAGGCGGCGATGACTTTGGGCCAGTCCGAGTCGTTGATTTTGTCGGCAGCAACATACTTATCCGCGTCCGGCAGCAGGTAAGTGATGGTCATGGCGGAAACGTCCGGGGCAATTTCTTCGGGCTTGCCGCCGTCCCCGTTATAAGCGCGGAACAGCGAAGTGCCTCCCCGCGCGTTTTTGCCAACGAACCAGCCCTCGGCGGTGATTTTGCCCAAGGCGGTTACTTTCATTGCGGCAGCGGAGCCGGTAAAGGCCGCTGTGCGATTGACCTCCCAGTTTGTTTCCGAGCCAGTGATCTCCCCCGCCTTGAAAAGCATGCCGCGACCATTGATTGGGCTACAGGCAAACAGGATGTCCCCGGCGGCAAATCCGTCGCTCGACGAAATGGTCATCGGCCCGCTGGGAAAAGTGTCATCCTTGCTGACCTGTTTGGCATAGCTATTCGCGGAGATGGCGATGAAAGCGTCGCTGTTCGCCTCCATCGTTGTGCTGCCCTTGGCAGGGAAATCGCTGCCTTTGTCGTAGCCCCTGAGCGCGAATTTGAAATCAACGCTGCCCCACTGCCAGTCGCTCGTCGGGGCTTCGACGGGCATGTGGAGAATAAGCCCCTTGTCCGGCGGGATGCCGCAAGGGTTGCCGCCCGCTTCGCGCATGGAACGGCCCATCAGTTGAATGGACACCCGAGCGTTTTCCTGAATACGGGCAAGATCGCCCGTGCTGCGGTGGGTGCTGCTGGTGGCAACGAAAATTCCCAAAACGCCCGCGATGACAATCAGCCCCAGCAGCATGGAGACCATCAGTTCGACGAGGGTCATGCCCTGTTGGGCGGCAAGGGCGGGGCGCATGGGCGGGCGGCTCACAGGCGGCTCCGCGTTTCGACGACCTGATCTTCCTGCCCGCCGGAACGGCTGCTGTTCCAGCGAACCGAAACCGTGCAGAGATTGGGGTCGCTCTCGTCGCACACGATTTTGCCGCAAGCGTTGGCGTCTGCCTCGCCGCCGTTCAAGTTGTTCTGAATGTTCTTGAGCCATTGCTTGAGGTCATTCTTGACGAGCGTGTCGCTCGATGCGGCATCCGAGTCGGAGCAGATGAAGCTGTCCTTCGCGTAAGCTGAACGGACGAGCATCCTGCCGGGATTGGCGGGGTCGGGCTGCATGGTGGCGCGCATGGCGTCCAGCATGGAATTCGTGAGGAATACGGCGGTGCTCTGTTCGAGCGCGCCTTGGGTATTGCGCAACGCGCTCGCCTGCATGGAGGCAATGCCGAGAAGGCCGAAGGCCAGCACAAAAACGGAAACGAGGACTTCGATCAGGCTGGAGCCTGTCTGCCGGGGGAGCGTCCTGAAGGGGCTTGGGGTATGGGTCATGACCCTGTTCGGTGGCTGTTCTCTGCGGATGATTCTGTCCAATACGGGGCGTGGGATAGAACAACCTATGTCACACCGAAAGGCGGATTGGGTGCGCTGCGGGGGGTAATCCGTCACATGGATGCTTGAAGCCGTGGGATTGCGCCCCACATAGGGGGAACGCGCCAAACATCGGGCTTGTGCCTTGGCGGCTTTTACACAGGATGGCTCACCATGCGACTCGACAAACTTACGACCCGTTTCCAGCAGGCGCTTGCCGACGCGCAGAGCTTGGCGGTCGGGCACGACCAGCAGTTCATCGAATCCCAGCATCTCCTGCTGGCGCTGTTCGAACAAGAGGACGGCAGCACGGCATCGCTGCTGCAACGCGCGGGATGCAGCGTGCCGCCCCTGAAAGCGGCGCTCGTTCGCGCACTCGACAATCTGCCGAAAGTGGAAGGCCACGGCGGCGATGTGTCCATAGGGCGCGATTTGAGCGGGCTGCTCAACCTTGCCGACCGCGCCGCGCAGAAACGCGGCGACCAGTTCATCGCCAGCGAAATGTTTCTGCTCGCGCTCGCCGAGGACAAGGGCGAAACCGGGCGGCTCACGCGCGAGCACGGGCTGAACCGCAAGGCGCTGGAGGCCGCGATTGATGCTGTGCGCGGCGGCGCGGCGGTTGATAGCCAAGAAGGCGAGGGGCAGCGCGAGGCGCTGTCGAAATACTGCCTGGACCTCACCGACCGCGCGCGGGCGGGCAAGCTCGACCCGGTGATTGGCCGCGACGATGAAATCCGCCGCGCCATCCAGATTCTCCAGCGCCGTTCCAAGAACAACCCTGTGCTGATTGGCGAGCCGGGCGTCGGCAAAACGGCCATCGTCGAGGGGCTGGCGCAGCGCATCGTTAATGAGGAAGTGCCCGAAACGCTCAAAGGAAAGCGGGTGCTCTCGCTCGATATGGCGGCGCTGCTGGCGGGCGCTAAATACCGGGGCGAGTTTGAGGAGCGGCTCAAAGCGGTGCTCAAGGAAATCACCCGCGAGGAGGGGCGTGTTGTCCTGTTCATCGACGAGCTGCACACGATGGTCGGCGCGGGCAAGGCCGAAGGCGCGATGGATGCCGGAAACATGCTCAAACCGGCGCTGGCGCGGGGCGATTTGCACTGCATTGGCGCGACGACGCTCGATGAATACCGCAAATACATCGAAAAGGATGCGGCGCTGGAACGCCGTTTTCAGAAAGTGCTGATTGAGGAGCCGACGGTGGAGGCCACCATCGCCATTTTGCGCGGCTTGCAGGAAAAGTACGAAATCCACCACGGCGTGGAAATCACCGACCCCGCCATCGTCGCGGCCTCCGAGCTATCGAACCGCTACATCACCGACCGCTTCTTGCCCGACAAAGCGATTGACCTCATCGACGAGGCGGCGGCGCACATCAAGATGGAAATTGATTCCAAGCCCGAAGTCATGGACAAGCTCGACCGCCGTCTCATCCAGTTGAAAATCGAGCGCGAGGCGGTCAGGAAAGAAAAAGACGAGGCATCGCAAAAACGCTTTTCCCTGATTGAAGCGGAGATTGCGCGGCTGGAAAAAGAGTATTCCGACCTCGAAGAAGTCTGGAAAGCGGAAAAGGCACAGCTTCACGGTTCCCAGCACATTCGGGAAGAAATCGAGCGGCTGAGATTGCGCATGGCCGAATTCCAGCGCAAAGGGCAATTCGACAAACTGGCCGAACTGCAATATGGCGAGCTGCCAAAGCTGGAGGCGCAACTGAAAGCCGCCGAAAAGGCGGACGAAGAAGGCGGCGCGGCGAAGCAGAACCGCTTGCTGCGCACGCAGGTGGGCGCGGAAGAAATCGCGGAAGTCGTCAGCCGCGCCACGGGCATTCCGGTTTCAAAAATGATGCAGGGCGAGCGCGAAAAGCTGCTCAAAATGGAAGATCGGCTGCATGAGCGCGTCGTCGGGCAGGATGAGGCCGTGCGGCTCGTCTCGGATGCCATCCGGCGCTCGCGCGCGGGGCTGTCCGACGAGAACCGCCCCTACGGCTCTTTCCTTTTCCTCGGCCCGACCGGCGTGGGCAAAACGGAGCTATGCAAGGCGCTGGCCGCTTTTCTTTTTGATTCAGGCGAACATTTGATTCGCGTCGACATGAGCGAATTCATGGAAAAGCACTCCGTGGCGCGGCTCATCGGCGCGCCGCCGGGCTACGTCGGCTACGAAGAAGGCGGCTACCTGACCGAGCAGGTACGGCGCAAGCCCTACAGCGTGATTCTGCTGGACGAGGTGGAAAAAGCGCACCCCGACGTTTTCAATGTCCTGCTGCAAGTGCTCGACGACGGGCGCATGACAGATGGGCAAGGCCGCACGGTGGACTTCAAAAATACCGTGATCGTGATGACTTCCAACCTCGGCAGCCAGATGATTCAGCAGATGGCGGGCGACGACCCCGGCCTCATCAAAGTGGCGGTCATGGCCGAAGTGAAAACCTCCTTCCGCCCGGAATTTATCAACCGCATCGACGAAGTCGTCGTTTTCCACGCCCTGAGCGAAGCGCACATTGCCGGAATCGCCCGGATTCAGTTGAAGTATCTGGAACATCGGCTGGCGCGGCTCGACATGCGGCTCGAAGTCGACGAAGCGGCGCTGGCGGAACTGGCCAAAGCGGGATTCGACCCCGTGTATGGCGCGCGCCCCCTGAAACGTGCCATTCAGGAAAAGCTGGAAAACCCCCTCGCCAAAGCCATTCTCGAAGGGCTGTTCGCGGCAAAAGACATCATCCGCGCAAGCCTCGAAGGCGGAAAGATTGTTTTTCAGAAAGCGGAGGGGTGATGGGGGGGCAACACGCTCTCGACGGGCATTGCGGATGTAATCCTGTAAATTAGAGCGCAGGCTTCTGCCATAGGGGAAATTGATATTGCTGATTAACAGATTTCCTTCTTTCCGGCGCAATTCCAGTTTATTATTCCAAGCGGATACCCTGAGACGGCTTGCTTTTGGATTGCTCTGTTTCTTTCATGAAGCGGTTTGCGCAGCATGAATTACCTCTATTTTTTCTTGCCCGCATAAGGGTCTGTTGCCCAGCAAACAGTGCGCAGTGGGTTGCCGCCTGAACCGCAAGCAATTGCATCTTTTACGTATATGGCTACCTCGGTATCAGTTCCTTTATATTTGCATACAAGGTGATGATGAAAAGTAACTCCTTTGAAATTTTCTAAGAACCTGTAAGGAACAAACTTTCGGCGTTCTCCTGTAAGCTGTACCCAAGTCTTTCCCATAACATCGTATAAAAAGTATTGCTCAAATTCATGTTCGCCCTTCGTCGTTTTTATAGATAACGGGCATGTATATTTTGCTGTTTCCCAATTCGGTTCTGGGTCATTCACAATCTCTGGTAGAACGCCGGGAGGGTAATACTCTGCAAAACAAAGTTGTGTAAAAAGGCAAAGTGGTACGGAATAAAGTAATTTTCGCGACATATTTATTTCTCTCCGTTCGCATAGGGGTCGGTTGTCCAGCAAACAGCGCGCAGGGGTTCGACTCTAATGCCACAAGCAATAGCATCTTTTGCGTGTATGATGACTTCGGTATCGCTGCCTTTGTATTCACATACGAGATAAATATTGTAATTCCAGCCTTTACCGAAGCGGTGAGGAATATGCTTTACTCGCATTGGTTTAAGTAATGCCCAATTTGTTGTGATTACATCATAAACAGAATAATGGCTGAATCTGTGTTCACCTTTCATTGTTTTGATTGACAACGGACAGGAATACGCTGCCGTGCTCCAGTTAGGCTCTGGGTCAATCTCTATTGGCTCATATCCATCGTATTTGCTCCCATCGTATTCTTGTTCTGCATAGCTGACAGATGCCGCCAAGCAAAGCGGCATGGCAAAAAACAGTTTGCGCAGCATGATGAAATTCCTTAACGACCGCATGTCAATTCGCTATAGCACGATGACAGACTGCACAGTGCGGGTTCGCTAGAAAGTACTTCTGCTAGTTCGATGACAAAAAACGCTTCTCCATCATCGGATACATGACCGCTACATCTATAGTTTATTAGCCTTGTGCTAAACCGTTTATTATCCCATTGGTCATAAACAATAATCCCTGTTGCAGCATGCCGTACAAAGATTGCCGCATGTCCCTTGAAACGGAACCTTTCTCTGTCTTCAACTTCAATCGGAAATGTTGCAATGGCAGTACCCGGCGAAATACTATTGCTCTTGACCTTTTTGCCGCGCCGCCAACGCGAGGTTCCTACTCCCAGTAGACCTGTCATCGCCTTAACTGCTGCCACGCATTCTTTGGAATTCACATCAGGGGCTTTATTAACCCAGATATTTTTTGCCGCAAGCGTTTCGCACTCTTTCAAATTAGCGACGAATGGCATATTCGGTTTTTCTCCTGTTTAGCAAACTGCGTTTCTGGTCAAGTCACAACCTGCTGCGATATGTCCGCTATCCGTGCCACCCTCGCGTTTTCTCTTGGCGCTGGAGGAGCATAAATTTTTTAGCAGCTAAAATTTTCACGATGCCCCTTAGAAGTAAGAGATTCAGATGGTTGGCTCGGCAGGACGGCGCATTATGACAGGGAAAAATCCTTTTTGGTTATGACAACAAAAATAACTCTAGGGCGGATTCCAAACAGCCCAAGCAATCACACCAGCGTTTTGATGAGCGTTTCCCGGTCGCCGGGGAGCAAATCCATCGGCGCGATTTCCGGTATCGTGTAAGCGCCGGGGGCGAGCCGCAGCGCGGCGGCGCGGGCGCAGGAGACCATGATTTGCGAGGTGAGCGCGGGATTGTTGATGCTCATGCGAAACTCAAATGTTTGGTTGTGCGTCGCGCCGCTGACGCCCTTGCGCTCCATCAGAACGCCGTGGCCTACGTCCTTGAGCGCGTCGATGCTTGGCACGGCAAAGACGCGGGTGTCGTCATGGGCGAAATAATCATCCGCTTTGATGGCCGCTGCTGCCGCGTCCAGTTCCGCGCCGGGTTCAAGCTCGACGTACACCATGCGCCGATGCACGCCGGTTCCGGTGGGAATCGTCATCGAGAGCGCGTCTTTCACGCCCGGCTTCGACTTGGCGCAGACCGAATGCCCCATGCTCATGCCGGGGCCGAAATTAGTGTAGGTCAATCCTTTGGGCGCCATCGCCAGCAGCAGGGTGCGCAGCAGCGAATCGCTGCCGGGGTCCCATCCGGCGGAAACCACCGCGACGCTGCCATGTTTCTTGCCAATGGCATCCAGTTCCGAGCGCAGTTGCCAGAGCTTTTCGCCGTGGATGTCGAAGCTGTCGACCGTGTGGATGCCGCGTGACAGGTATTGCGGCGCGGTTTCCGGGATGCTGCGGGTAGGGCCGCACAAGAGCGCCACATCCACCTTGCCCAGCGCGGAAACGTCGGTGGCGACCTGAATTCCGGCGAGCTTCTCCGCTTCTTCCTTCGATGCTGCCGCCGAGCGCCGGACGATTCCAGCCAGTTTCATATCCGGCGCGGCCTGCACCGCCTCGACCGCATAACGGCCAATGTTGCCGTAACCGACGACCGCCACTTGCAGAGTTGTTTTTTTCATGGACGTTTCTTGCTGGTTGTTGGGGAAGGGCGTAATGGTACAGGAGGAATCCGCAGAAATTCCGGCTGTGCGCCGCTGGCGGCGGACGAACCGCATTCAGTCGCCAGCGGAGAAATCCTGTTCCGGCGGCGCGGCCAGCAATCCTTTCAACCGTTCCAGTGCCTCTGCCGCGATTTTTCCCTGCGCCTCGATGCTGTCGATGATCTGTGCGGGCGTGCGGTCGTCGACTGTGGCGATGGCGTTCGGGTTGACCGCTTTCAGGTCGAACACTGCCGCGTCGATGGCGGCGGCTTCGGCCTCTAGGTTTCGCGCGGATTTTTCCTGTTTTGGGATGTGTGTTATTGACGCGAACGAGGATTGTAATGTCATGCTTCGGATTTCCTCGCCAACTTATCCAACCTCATGTATCTGTAATCTTTATGTAAATTCGGCGCGGCCCGAAAAATAGCGTCTAGGCATTGACGCAATTCCTCCTGCGGAACCGATGACTTTTTGTCTATGACGGTGGATAAAAACCGCAGTGACTCTTTTGGAAAACGGGTGGGCAGATTGAATTCCTGCGCCTCATGCTTTCCAGAATCACGGAACCCCGCCCGCGCCGGGGCGCGGGCGCAGCGATGAGACGATGGCGTCCCACAGCGCGGTGAATTCCTCAATGCTCATGGCCGTGCCGCCTTCCGGGACGATCATTTTCCCGAGCTTGGGTGGTGGAGCCCCTTCGTCATCGGTTTTGCTGTAGGCATCGAGCTTCAATTCCACGCCGGGGAAGCCGTTGTCCGGCCTGGTCGTCGTGGACGTGGAGAGATGGCCGAACCAATCGGCGGAAAGCTCCGCGCGATCCCAGTCGGCTGACCGTATCCAGGAATATTCCATCCATTCGCTGCCTTCCAGCCCGGCCTGCGTCCGGCTGGCCTCGCGCAGTTTCTTGAACTTGACGTCATCAGATACGTAGCGGGCCATGTCCGGGTGCGGCGACCGGCCGGTCGGCATGTCGATGCGAAACTCCGTATCCGTCTCGGTGGGCAGGCGGAAGACGAACTCGACATAGTCGTCGGCGTCCGGCCTGCCGGGGAAGAAGCTGCGCCCGCCGCAGAAGCCCGCGCCTATGGGTATCTCGTCGTCCCTGCGCGGTTGCAGGGCTTTCATGGCCTCGGTGACGCCTTCCTTGTTGTTCCCCCTGTCGCCGAACACGTACAGCGTACCCCCCCGCCACAAGTAGCCTTCGATGTCGTAAAAGGGCTGCGGTCCGGAGGTTCCGTCAGGCCAGTGTCCCAAATCCGCAGTGTGGTGCTTGAAGGTCATCACCACTCCGTCCGGCACGGGCTCGGTGCGCTGCGGGGGCTGGTCGAAGACCATGTTCCCCTCCGGCTTCATCGCCTGGATGGCCGCCCAGCGCGTGTCCCCCCAGTGCTGGAAGTCGGAGCGGGAGCGGCAGGGGTAGAGTTCGGAGTTGACAAGGAACTCTGCTGAGCGCTGCCCCATATTAATATCAGTCTTCATGCTAAGAATCACGCTGCCGCGCGGCAGGTCGATGAGGTAGCTGCCGACGCAGAATGTCTGCATGTCTTGCAAGAGCGGGATCATGGGATGGCTCCGGTTCGGGAAATGGATCTGGTAGAGGCCGAAGAGCTTGCCCGCGCCCCAGAGAGCCAGCAGCGCCGCGAGCAGGCACTTGGCCACGCGTTTCTTGTCTGTCATGGCAGCGTCTCTGCCGTGGCGGCCAGCGAGATCATCGAGTAGAGCGTGACCGCCTTCACGGCCTCGTCCTTATAGCTGTTCTGGTGCTCGAAGCCCTTTATCCGTGCAAAGAAGACGGAATGGTCGCGGGGGGCCAGCCCGGAATGCGCGGGCACGGTGGCATCGCCCGAGTCGTCCTTGCCGCCCAGATGGGCGCGGTAACGGTTGCCTGCCGAATGGGCGACGACCCCTGCACCGTTGCGGCTGAACAAGACATCGCCTGCGCTGGACCTGTCGTGGATTTCGCACCTTCCGTCCTTGTAGTCGGTGAGCAGGGTGGCTTCGAGGGCGGCCTTCGGGGAAGGGCGGGGCGCGCGGCGGCCCGTGATGGAGTCGACCAGCGGCTCCAGTTGCCAGGCGACCTCGTGCCAGGCGGGCTGGCCGGCGTCGTCGCCGCAGTGGGCGTAGGTCTGGGGATGGTAGTAGCCGCCCAGTTCGGCATGGAAGGCATGGGCATAGCCCAGTTGCCCGGTATACTTGCTCCATTCTTCTTTTATCCGATGCGGTTTTTTTTGGTCTTTTTCGTTGACCAGGCATCTGGGGTCGATCAGCCGCCACCAGCGGTCGCGCTCCCTGTAGATTTCCCCGTAGGGGTCTTTCTCGGGCAGGCTGACGACGGTTTCGGCGGCGCGTCCGTGGCCGTACTGAACCTTGAGCCAGCCGGGCCCGTACAGTTGGCTGGGCAGCAGTTCCAGCGGCCCCGCCCCGCCCGCGAACACCGAGGCCACCTCCCAGGCGGTGCTGCCCAGCGCCCACGCGCCGACCATGCTCTCGAGGGAGGCGAAGGGCGAGAGGATGCTCAGGTTGGCGTCCCAGCCGCCGCGCACGCGTGCGTAGGCCGTGCCCGCGCCGGTGGCCGGCTGCACGCCGTGGACGATGCCGAGGATGTCGGCGGGGTTGCGCTTGGCGCACAGCCGGGCGACCAGCCCGCCCATCGAGTGCGTCACCAGAATCACCTTGTCGCACTTCAGGCCGAGCCGGCTGCGGCAGTCGCGCCGGATGGCATCGATGCGCTCCTTCAAAAAATCCGCCGCCTTGCTGTTGCTCTCCATCCAGTTGTAGCCCGCCGCATAGACCGGGAAGCGCCAGGCCGCCGCCCGGCACAATGTCTCCTCGGAGAGCTTGCTGTAGCCTTTGAGCTCGCCCCAGGCGCCCGGGTCGAGCGGCATCGCGCCGTAGGTGCCGGGGTAGGGGCGCCCCCGGTAGAAGATGAAGCGGAGCTGGTTCTCCAGATAGAGCAGGATATCCCCGTAGGAGGAGATCATCACGGAGCCCCAGCCGCGCCGGACGGCTTCTTCGGCGGGCAGGCCCGAGCCTTTGAAGAATTTCCGGAACGTCTTCATGTCGACATCGCGCGGCGAGGCAAGCGTGCGCGTCTTGGCCGGGTCGAGCAGGCGGCGGCGCTGGTGGTATTCCAGCTTGCCGTAGCCGCAGACGACCCAGTTAAGGGCGTCGTCGGGGAACCACGCCCATTTCCCCAGCTTCTTCGGCCATATGTCGCGGTTGTCGCCCGTGGCGATGAGCGGGCTGCCCATGATGCCGGGGACGAAGACGACCGGGATGGCCTGGTTGTGGCCGACGAAGGCATCGTCGACGCCGCCGCACGGGGCTGTCCGGGTGCAGACGTACTCCCTGCCGTCCTTGTCGATCATGGTTTCCAGAACCGGGCGGGTGGACTCGCTCATGGTGGGTTCCCTATTCAAGCATCGTGATGGTACATTGTTCGCCGACCCAGGTTTTTTTGATGACTATCCGGCCTTCCGCGTCGGTCACGGCCCGGGTTCACGTGTCGTCCCCGCGCAGGATTTCAACCTTGCGGCTGGGCGCGGGCTCTCCGGTGTGATATCTCAGGACGACGGTGCGGTCGAACTCGGCATTGGGCGCGTTCGTCTCGCCGCCCGCGGCCGTCGGTTCCCCGGCGTCCGGGGCCGGGGAGTTTGTCCCATCAGCGCACCCGCCCGCGCCCCAGAGCGCCAGCGATGCTGCGAGCCACAAGGCCAAGTGTTTTTTGTTCGTCATGCCAGCGTCTCCGCCGTGGTGGTAAGCGAGATCAGAGAATACATGTAATCGGGGTAAAAAGTCTGGGCGTACGGCGGCGTTTGCCTGTCCGTGCGTCCAGAACCGTGCGTGCCGGGCCGCTCATTTCAATTTCCTAGTCGAGCAGCGTGATGGTGTACTGCCCGATCATCTGGCTTTTCTGGATGCCTGTCCGGCCTTCCGCGTCGGTCACGCCCCGGATTCGCGCGCCGTCCTCGCGCAGGATTTCAAATTTGCGGTTGGCTGCGGCTTCTCCGGTGTGATATTTCAGGACAACATCGCGGTCGAAATTGGTGTCTGGCCACGAGTTCATCTCGCGGCTCAGGCTCGTTGGCCCGGCGAAGCTTTTCTTTGAGGCATGGACGGTGATGGTGCCGGGGCACTGGACGGTGATGCTGCCGCCCTCGATGGTGATGCTGGCCCCGCCCGCGACGGCGAGGCGCACCTTCTT
>JAITVD010000009.1 GCA_031285965.1 Azoarcus sp. | reverse complement strand
AAGACAAAAAAACCGCCCCAAAAAGGCGGTTTCTCCCTGTCCGAAAATCATCAAAAAAACGCAAAAATTCCCGTCCGAAAATCAAACCCGGTCTGTCCGGAAATCAAAGCCGCTTTACTCCATGCCAGTAACGCGGATGCGTTCTGCGCCAAGCGGAGGCTCTCATCTGGCTGCCGTCAGTCTCAAGCAGCACCGTGCCATCCAAATCCGTCCGGTACGGGCGGGCTGCCGTTCTCGCCCAGCGGGCAAGGACGTGCGCATGGGGATGCCCATAGCGGTTACGGTAGCCCGACGAGAAAATGACCCATTCAGGATTGGCTGCTTCAACCAAAGCCAATGAGGACGATGTGCGGCTGCCGTGATGTCCGGCGAGCACAGCCGTGCTTTGCAATGCCGAACCGTATTGCCGCACCAAATCGGCTTCTCCCGCCAGCCCAAGGTCGCCAGTCAGAAGCAGCGACCCGCCACCCGCCGCGCTGACCCGCAACACGCAGGATTCTTCATTGCCACGGCGTTTTCCTGATAACCCGTCGGGCGCAAGAACGGTGAAATCGACGCCATCCCATTGCCAGCGCAACCCTGCAACACAAGCAGTGCCGCGCACAGGCAGAAGCCTCGCCCCGCGCGCGTTCCATGCCCAAGATTTCGGCGGCGGCTCGGGTTCGGCTGTCTCGCCGCCCGCAAAGACTTCGACCACCTTGACCCGCGCCCGCACGCTTTCCAATCCGCCCGCATGGTCGGAATCATCATGCGAGACCATCGCCGCGTCGAGCCGCCCGACCCCCACCGCTCGCAGGTATGGCGCGACGACGCGCTCGCCCGCGTCGCTCGATTCGCCAAAAAACGGTCCGCTGTCGTAGAGCAAATCGTGATGCGCGGTCTGGATGTGCACCGCCGTTCCCTGCCCAACGTCCAGCACGGCGGCGCGAAATTCGCCCGACGGGGGGCGCTCGGGCTGCCAGAGAAAAAAACCGCCCAAAACGGCCAGCGCCGCGATTTTGCCGGGCGTGGCTCGCGGCAAAACCAACAGCAACGCCGCCGCCATCGCAACCGCCAGAAGCCACGGCGGCGGCAATGGATGCTCATATAGGGCAAGCGGAAATTCAGACAGCCATTGCAGGACGGCCATCATCCACGCGGTCAGCGCGTGCGCGAAATCGAGCAGCCAGCCTACGGGGAAAACCATTGATAATAGGACAAGCGGCGCGATGGCAAAGCTCACCAGCGGAATGGCAATGGCATTTCCCAATGGGGACGCGAGCGAAAACCCTTGGAACAGGGCCACCAGTATCGGAAAAGTTGCCAGCGTGATGGCAAGCTGTAGCCTGACCGCCAGCCGCCAGCCCCGAAAAGGGCTGACGCGCCCGTTCAGCGTCAGCAGAATCACCGCCACCGCGCCGAAAGAGAGCCAGAACCCCGCCGCCAGCGGCGCCCAAGGGTCAAACGCCAGCACGGCAACCAGCGCAAGGGAGAGCACGTTGCGGGCGCTGGTCTCGCGCCGGGCAAGCATGCACAAGGCCGCTGCCGCGAGCATTACCAAGGCACGCTGCACCGGAATTCCCAAGCCCGCGAGCAGCGCGTAAGCCCCCGCCATTGCCAGCCCCGCCACAGCGCCCGCCAGCCGCGCCGGACAGCGCCGCGCAAGCCACGGCAATCTGCGCCACATCAACATGCACAGCCCTCCTGCGGCCAAAGCCACCAGAGAAACGTGCATCCCCGAGATGGCAACCAAATGCTGCACTCCTGTTCGCCGCAGGATTTTCCATTGTTCCGGTTCAATCGCGCTCTGGTCGCCAACAGCGAGCGCAATCAGGATGCCGCGATATGGCGCGTCCGGCAGCGCCAATTCAAATTTTTGGCGGATATGCGCCCGCAAGCGATGGGCGCGGTTCATCCAGCCGCCGGTTTGGCTCGCAAGCAACTCCCCTTTGCCACGGACATATCCGGTTGCGCGTAGCCCCTTTTCCAAAAGCCACGCCTCATAATCGAACACCCCCGGCGCGGACGACCCATGCACCCGCCGCAAGCGGGTGGCCAGCCGCCAGCGTTCTCCCGGCTGCAAATCGGGCAAAGGCAAGGCTTCCCGCCCGCGATACCAGGACAGCAATACACGGCGCGGCACGCCCGCGTTATCTGACGTTTCGGGCAAGGCTTCCAAATTCCCAGCCGCAACGACACGCTCGACCTCGAACACAAAACGGATGCCCTCGCCCCGCTCCTCCGGCAGCGAGGCAACTACGCCATCGAGCAACAGGTCGCGCCCTTCGACGGCGGGGTCGAGCGAGTCCGCCATCCGGCAATCCGCCCGCCATGCCGCCCAAGCGTATCCAAGGACGAACGCGGCAACCAAGCACGCTGCGCATGACGCGCCCCGCGCCATGCGCACATGCCCGCAAAGCGCCACCACGGCAGCCGCCGCGCCAGCAAGCAGCCATCCCCACGCCGACCATGACGGCAAAGCCGCCGACCATTGCAGGCAGCAGACACCCGAAAGTATGCCAATAGCGATAAAAACCATCCCTGAATAATGCCATCGACATTATTCAGGTACAAGCCCGCAAAAGCAAAAGCGCCTCTCCCGATGCCCGCGCGGCGATGCCTCAACCGTTAGCGTTGATCCTTGAAATCAACACATTGAGCACGTCATTCGCCTTTTCGTTCTCGATCTGACAGGTTCCCGCCGCTTCATGCCCCCCCCCGCCATAATCGAGCATCAGTTCGCCGACATTGGTTTGGCTGGAACGATCCAATATGGATTTCCCGGTCGCCAAGACGGTGTTCTGTTTCTTCAGGCCCCACATCACGTGGATGGAAATATTGCACTCTGGAAACAGCGCGTAAATCATAAAGCGGTTGGTAGCGTAAATGACTTCCTCGCCGCGCAGGTCAAGCACCACGAGGTTTCCGTGCACGGTGGAGCATCGCTTGATCTGCTCTCTGGCTTTTTCGACATGCTGGAAATAAAGGTCTTTGCGTTCCTTTATATCGGGGAGTTCAAGGATTTCGTCGACGGTATGCTGCTTGCAATACCCGATCAACTGCATCATAAGAATGTAATTGCTGATGCGGAATTCGCGGAAGCGCCCGAGGCCGGTGCGGGAATCCATCAGGTAATTGAGCAATACCCAGCCTTTCGGGTCGAGAATCTCATCGCGGCTGAATTGGGCGCTGTCCGCCTTGTCAACAGCCTCCATCATGCCATCCGAGATATTGTGGAAGGTGGTTTTGCCGCCGTAGTAGTTATAGACGACGCGGGCGGCGGAAGGCGCGCGCGGGTCGATGATGTAATTGTCGGGCGGCTTCTCGCCCTGAACGCGCAGCGTCTCCGAGAAATGATGGTCGAATACGAGATGCGCGCCGGGAACATAAGGCAGGTTGGTCGTGATGTCGCGCTCGGTAATATGGATCAGGCCATCCTGCATATCTTTGGGATGGACAAACTTGATTTCATCGAGAAGATCGAGTTCTTTCAAGAGCACGGCGCAGACCAAGCCATCAAAATCACTGCGCGTAACCAGACGGAATCGTTGCCCTGGGTTCACTGTTGCCTCCGGTAAAAATGCTCGCTCGTCATTAAAACATGCCATATATGCACCATGCCCCGCACAGGCACGCCGCACCGAGAAACTGTTCACGCTAACGGCGTGATGCCCTTGCCTGAACGCTCTGAAATCAGGCTTCAGGCATGTCCGCTTATTGGGGCCGTTGCGAACAAATATGCTCGATCATCCGTCTGGCAATCGAGCCGGGATGCGGCAGGACGGGCAAGGCATCGCGCCTGAACCAAGCGACATCCTCGATTTCGCTTGTCTGCGCGGACAATTCGCCGCAGCGGTAATCGGCGATGAAGCCCACCATCAGCGAATGCGGATAAGGCCAAGACTGGCTGCCAAAATAACGGATATTGCAGATTTCGATGCCCGCCTCTTCCCGGATTTCGCGGCACAGGCATTCCTCGGCGGACTCTCCCGCTTCAACGAAACCGGCCAGCGCGCTGTACATGCCCGGCACAAAATGCGGCGAACGCGCCAGCAGGATTTCTTCCCCCCGCATGACGATGCCAATCGCCACGGGCGAAATGCGCGGATAAGCCTTATGCCCGCAAGCCGGACACAAGCAGGCAATATCCGTCTGGCTCAAATCCATCGGCTGCCCGCATATGCCGCAAAACCGATTGCACAGCGCCCATTCGGCAAGCTGCCTAGCACGGACAAGCGCCGCAAGGCAACCCTCCGGCCACCGCCCCCAGAGGAAGCGGTAGTCGCCAAGCTCGAAACCCGCAGGAATGGCGCGGCTCGAAGGCCAGACTTTCAGCACGCATTTCTGCCCGCCCAGCGTTCCGAAACAAAATGTCCGAAAAGGCTCGCCCAATGCCCGCAGGTCTACCGCGCACGGCAGCGCCGCATCCGGGGCAATCAGCAGACGGGAACCCGCGAAAGGAAAAACCAGCGCGGCAGCGTCATGTACGTTTTCCAAAGCATAAGACGGAACGAAATCCGCCCCCGCGCTCATTGCGCTTTGCCTTCGCCGGAACCCATCAGGAAATCGCGCACCACCGCGATTTGGTCTTCGGACATCAGCGCCGGAGCATGGCCGATGCCGGGAAATTCGACGAGCTTCGCCTTCGGGCCGCGCTCGGCCATTTTCAGCCAAATCTCGCGCCCAAGCACATCCGACTCTGCCCCTCGTATCGCCAGCACTGGATGGGCGACGCGGTCGAACGAACCCCACGCTTCAACATCCAGCAAGATGGGCATCGTGCGGAAAGCGTCTCCCAATCCGGGGTCATACATATAGACATAGCCGCCTTCGACGGGACTTGTGCTATAGCGGGTGAGATGCCGCCATTGCTCGTCAGTGAGCGGGCCGAAAGAAGCGCCGACCTCGCGCATATAGCCCTCGGCGGCCTCCAGCGTCGGGAACACCGTGCCCAGCCCGATGTATTGCCCGATGCCGCGCAGCGACTTGGCTGTAATCAGCGGGCCAACATCGTTGAGTACCAGCTTGCGCACGGGGGTATGCGGCTGCCCTGCCAGCAGTATGCCTATCAGCCCGCCCATCGAAGTGCCGAGCCAATCGACATGCTCCACGCCCAATCGCGCAATCAAAGTCACCATATCCGAGACGTAGAGCGGAAAGGTGTAATCGGATTTCACCTTGAGCCAGTCGCTGCGGCCACGCCCGACCACATCAGGGCAAACCACCCGATAATCGGCGGAAAGCGCCTGAGCAAGCGCATCGAAATCCCGCCCGTTGCGTGTCAGCCCGTGGACACAGAGCAAGACTTTGGGATTATCTGGATCGCCCCATTCGGTATAGGCCATGCGGTGCAGCCCATGCGGCCCCATGCACAAGACGGCATGTTCGCGCATGGCGGAACCCGCAAGCAAGCGTTTGCCGGGCTTGAACAGGCGGCGTAAAAATTCGGGGATGAACATCATCAGCCCGCGATAAAACCTAACGACAACGCTATACCCCCTTCCCTTTCAGAAAAGGCACATAAGCCTTGTCCTCTTTGAGAATGTGCTTCAGCAGCCATGTTTGCAAAAACTCCAGCACATCCCCCGAAACCCGTTCGCCTTTTTCAAATTTGAGCAGCAATTCGAGCACATGCCGCGAGAATTCATCATGCCGCCTCCGATGGGCTTCCTCTTCTGGATAGCCATAGCGATTGAACAGGTCTTCTTCAACGATGAAATGATTGACGGTGTAATCCACCAGCTTTTCCAGCGTTTCCCTGAGTTCTTCGTGCCTCAGGCTATCGGAAGCGAACTCGTCGTGGAGGCGGTTGGTCGTGTCGACCAGCCAGCGGTGCTGCTCGTCTATGGACGCGATACCCAGCACAAATTCATCAGACCAAGCCATGAAGGGCATGATGGAATATCCTCTCCGCATTGTCTGCCAGAACCGACGCCAACCTTGGGAACCTTTCTCAGCAGAGGCTGCATGATACCTTGCATACACAGACGACGCGAGGCTCTTTCAGAGAAGGCAATGCTATAATTCGCGCCCCTGCATACAAAAGAACGCCATGCGCATCACCCGCCGCCTTGAGTTTGACGCCGGCCACCGCATTCCAGATCATGGCAGCCAGTGCAAGCATCTGCACGGCCATCGCTACGTCATCGAGATCAGCCTTGAAGGCAAGGTCATCAATGCCCCCGGCAACGCGGCCAACGGCATGGTGATGGATTTCGGCGAAATAAAGCGCATTGCGTGGGAGAAAGTGGTCAGCCAATGGGACCACGCATTCCTCGTCTGGCGCGAAGATGCGCCCGTGCTGGAATTTCTCATGTCCCTGCCCGACCACAAGACGGTAATTTTCGATGCGGTTCCGACCGTCGAAAACCTCGCCGCAGCCGCCTTCCGCATCCTCGATGCGGCTTACCGCAACACCTGCGGCAACGCGCTGCGCCTTGAGCGAGTCAGGCTGTTCGAGACCCCGAACTGCTGGGCCGACGCCACGAGCACCGAAAGCTAAAACAAACGCCCGCTGCCCACGGCGAGCAGCGGGCAAAAGCGAATCAGGCTTTCCCAAAATCCGCGCAGCCGCACGGATACGTTGGCTGCGCGAAACCCCAGCGGACGATGAACCGAATCAGTTGAGGCGATGTTCTGCAACATTCCTCGAATGATTGGGAGGAACAAGCAGGACTGACGGCGACAACCCAAGCGCGATAGCGAGTTTGCAGATGTTTTTCAGAGCAATGTTGCGCTGCCCGCGCTCCACCCCGCCTACATAACTCCGAGCCAGTCCGCTTTCAGAGGCCAGCCGCTCCTGTGACCAGCCCCGACCCTTTCTGATTTCGCTCAACCTCATTCCAAATGAACCACATGGATCGTTTGTCATGGTCTTTCTCCCAAAAATAAACGCTGTAGTCCGTGGCAAAGCAACCTGCAATGAACCCGCTCAACCAGCAAGGCATCCGCCTCTGCCACACAGCGTGTTCATTATACAACCCAAAATTGCGGGTTTCCACAATAGACAAAATAATTTTTTTAGTAGCAACACAACTCGTTTCGGAGCGCCAGCTTAATCCGAAAAAATATTTTAAGGCGAAAAATGGTGTCCTGACGCGCTTATACGGGCATCAGGAATGCTCGCCGCGTATCAGCACTGCCGCGAAGAAACCATCCGTATTATGCGCAATCGGGGACATGCGTAAGCGCCCGCCCGTATCGGGCGCGATGCCTTGCTGCGTGAGGACGCTTTCGGCTGAAAGCGCCACGAATTCTGGATGCGATGCCAAAAAGGCATCGACAACCCCATCGTTTTCCTCGGCAAGCAAGCTACAAGTCGCGTAAATCAAACGCCCGCCGGGGCGCACCAGCTTTGCGGCGCTATCAAGAATCGCCCGCTGGCGCAAAACCATCTCCTCGATCGCGGCAGGGGTTTGCCGCCATTTGAGATCAGGATTGCGCCTAAGCGTCCCTAGCCCGCTGCATGGCGCATCGACCAGCACACGGTCGGCCTTGCCCGCGAGACGCTTGAGGCGTGCGTCGCGCTCGTGCGCAATCAGTATCGGATGCACATTGGTCAAGCCCGCCCGCGCCACGCGCTGGCGCAGGCGTATCAGGCGTTTTTCGGCCACGTCAAGAGCGTAAAGGCGGCCTCCTGAACGCATCATTGCCCCCAGTTGCAGGGTTTTGCCACCCGCCCCGGCGCAAAAGTCGGCGACGAACTCCCCCGGCTTCGGCTGCACGAGAAAGCCCAGTATCTGGCTACCTTCGTCCTGCACTTCAATGCTGCCGTCAAGGAAAAGCGGGTGTTTCTGCAACGCGGGCTTGCCCGCGACGCGAATGCCGTGCGGCGACCAGCGGCACGGCTCGGCCTCCAGTCCGCTATCCCTCAGACGGGCGAGCGCCGCGTCACGGTCGAGTTTGAGAATGTTGACCCGAAGGTCGAGCGGGGCGGGCTGATTGAGGCTATGCGCCAACGACAGCAGTTCTTCCTCATCGTATGCGGCAAGCAGCCGCTCGCAGAGCCAGTCCGGCATGTCGGCCCGCTCGGCCAGCGTGCCTTCCGGGAGAACAACGGCTTTCAGCGCCTCAATCCAATGCCGCTCATCTTCCGTCACCTGCCCATCGAACTGGCGCACCGGCCACCCCTCGCCCCGCGCAAGCCAAGCCAACAGCAACTTGTGCGCCGTCGCGCCGCCCCCCGTCAGACGATGCAGCCAGCGCAAGCGGCGAAGTGCCCCGTAGACGCTCTCGGCAATCAAGCCACGGTCACGACGCCCAAGCGCGTGGTGTTCCCGAAAAAACTTTGAAAGCACGGCATCCGTCGGATGCCCGAAATCAAGCGCAGCACCTAACGCTTGCGCGGCCAGATCCAATACCTGTCCGCCCGCGTCCGCGCCCTTTACCCTGCGCCCGGATTTTTTCCGCCTGTCTGTTTTCATTCCGATGAAGACACGCGAATGGCGGTCGCCTCAAAGACAATCGTCTCCGATTTTTCATCGCCAAGGATGATGCGCACCGGAACCTTGTGATGGGTATCTGCGAGCCAGATGTCAATCTTCAGCCGCCCATCCTCGGAAAGGGCGCTGAAATGCCGGGTCGCAAAACGCCCCGCCGGAACATCGAGGACAGCTTCTTCAAGGCTCTTGATCCGCGCGCGGCGGGCATTCTTGTTGGCGACGACGAGCAAGCTGTCCGGCTGCCCGCCCGCATGGGCGACTTGCCTCCAGATGCTGAGAATGTCCTGATCTCCCGGAGCCAACTCAAAGTTGCGCCTCTCCTCCTCGCCACGGCGGAGGCTTACCCGCGCGCCAGAGTCCCCGTTCCAGTCGAACAGCGCCGTTTCCGGCGTCCTGCCTTGCTGGTTGACATCGAAGCGCAGCGGGCGCAAACCATATTTTTCGATTGTCCCTTGGCTTAACTGCACGTAGTCGAGCTTGTACAGCATCGCCGCCATGCCCGTTGTTTCCAGCGCGAGCCGCATCAGGTACTTCTGCCCGTCATGCTCCCATGAATAATGCCCCTGCCCGATGACCAAGCCGCCCTGCCCATAAGAGGCCCGATAATCGACCGCCCCTTTTTTCGGCCAAGCCGAAGAAGCGTCGCCCGCCCGCCCCGCGCCCGGAAACATTCCGCCCAGAACAAGCATCAACGCAATGCAGACAGCCGATACAGTACGAAGCATCATTATTCGTCCTATGAATTCGTGATTCAGCCCGCGTCGAGCGGCGGACAATGCGAGGCAAACTCCTCGATTCGAGCGCCTGCTACGCTGACCCTGCCATCGCCCGCAACATCGAGCCGCCCTTCAACGAACCAGCGCACGGCTTGCGGATAGATGCGATGCTCCTCGGCCAGCACGCGGCGGGCAAGGCGCTCTTCGTCATCGCCGGGCAGCACCGGCACGGCGGCTTGGATGATGACCGGCCCGCCATCAAGTTCGGGCGTCACGAAATGCACGCTCGCCCCATGCACCCTCACTCCGGCAGCCAGCGCCCGCCGATGCGTATGCAGCCCCGGAAACGCGGGCAGCAGCGAAGGATGGATATTGATCAGCCGCCCCGCGTAATGCCGCACGAATCCCTCGCCAAGCACCCGCATGAATCCGGCCAGCACGACCAAATCCGGCGCGTAAGCGTCAATGGCGGCACACAAGGCGGTATCGAAGCGTTCCCGTTCGGGATAATCAGAATGCGCGACAACAACGGCATCGATGCCTTGCCGCGCCGCGAACGCCAGCCCGGCGGCATCGGCGCGGTTGCTGATGACAGCCGCGACCCGCGCACCCGGAATGCCCGCCTGGACGATGGCTTCCATATTGCTGCCCCGGCCAGAGACAAGGATGACAATAGATTTCATGATGGCAAGCGGCGCACGGGATGATGGATGATTATATGCGAAAACCCTGCCACGAAATGCTCGCCCTTAAAATGCCAAAGGCTTGTGACGAATCAACAAGCCTTTGATTTATTTGGGGCGACATACCGGGATCGAACCGGTGACAACTGGAGCCACAATCCAGTGCTCTACCAACTGAGCTAATGCCGCCATTGCAAACGGCTCCGCCAACGCGAAGCCTACAAACCGGATGGCCTGCCCGGCAGGGATCGAACCTGCAACCCCCAGCTTAGAAGGCTGGTGCTCTATCCAATTGAGCTACGGACAGACGATCTCTACGGACAGCCGGGATGAGCTGGTCGGGGTGGAGGGATTCGAACCCCCGACATCTTGCTCCCAAAGCAAGCGCGCTACCGGACTGCGCTACACCCCGAGAAGCGCGAACTCTACCGTGACTTCCCTGAGCCGTCAATTGCGCGACAGCGCCAGTCTCCCTCAAAAAAGAAAAACCCCGCAGTTGCGGGGTTTTGAGATGCCCCGAAATCTCACGGGACAATTATTTGGTGGGTGCTGACGGGCTCGAACCGCCGACATTCGCCTTGTAAGGGCGACGCTCTACCAACTGAGCTAAGCACCCAACGCAAAAACAGGACGACGGGTGCTGTTTTGCCTGAAAAGAAAGGGCGCTATTGTACGGCGTCCTTCAAGCCCTTGCCAGCCCGGAATCTCGGCGTTTTGGCTGCGGCAATCTTGATGGCCTTGCCAGTGCGCGGGTTGCGGCCCGCGCGCGCCGCGCGCTCGCTTACGTAGAAGGTTCCGAACCCCACGAGGGTTACGTCCTCTTCTTTTTTGAGCACGGACATGATGCTGTCAGTGGCGGCATTCAGCACCTTGGCTGCCGTTGCCTTGGATACTTCTGCCCGTTCGGCAATCGCTTCGACCAACTCTGTTTTATTCATGCGGCATCTCCCTCCTGCTACAGGTCAACATGGAACCCGCCTTTGATGAAGCCGATTCCTCCAAAAAACTTTAATGCGTCCGAATGGGCTGCGGAGCGGCAACAGCCGCGACCGCCGGAGCCGGGTCTTCTTCCGGCTCGGCAAGCGGCACGGGCTTGCGCTCAAGCGCCAGCTCAAGCACCTGGTCGATCCAGCGGACAGGAATGACTTCGATCATGCCTTTGATGTTATCCGGGATTTCGGCCAAATCCTTGACGTTTTCTTCCGGTATCAGGGCGCGGGCAATGCCACCGCGCACGGCAGCAAGCAGTTTCTCCTTGAGGCCGCCGATGGGCAGGACTTCGCCGCGCAGGGTGATTTCGCCGGTCATGGCCACATCGCAGCAGACGGGGATGCCTGTCAGCACAGAAACCAACGCGGTGGTGATGGCGCTGCCTGCCGAAGGGCCGTCTTTTGGGGTCGCGCCTTCGGGCAGATGGATGTGGATGTCGCTCTTTTGGTAAAAATCGCTTTCGACGCCGAGCGAGCGGGCGCGGCGGCGCACGACGGAGAGCGCGGCCTGGATGGATTCCTGCATGACTTCGCCCAGCTTGCCGGTGGTCATGACCTTGCCCTTGCCGGGGAGCGAAACGGCCTCAATCGTGAGCAGTTCCCCGCCGACTTCCGTCCACGCAAGCCCCGTGACCTGCCCGACCTGATTCTGCTTCTCCGCCATGCCGAAACTGAAACGGCGGATGCCAAGGTATTTGTCGAGGTTCTTGCCGTTCACCACAACCTTGCTGGCGCGGGGCTTGAGCACAAGGGACTTCACGACCTTTCGGCAAATCTTGGAGACTTCGCGCTCCAGCCCGCGAACGCCCGCTTCGCGCGTGTAGTAGCGGCAGATGTCGCGGAGCGCGTCGTCGGTAACGGCTAGTTCAGTCAGTTTGATGCCGTTGTTCTTGAACTGCTTGGGCAGCAGGTAACGATGGGCAATATTGACCTTTTCGTCTTCGGTATAGCCGGACAGCCGGATGACTTCCATGCGGTCGAGCAGCGGCGGCGGAATGTTAAGGGTATTGGCGGTAGCAACGAACATCACATCGGAAAGGTCATAGTCGACTTCGATGTAATGGTCTTGGAAAGTGTGGTTCTGCTCGGGGTCGAGCACTTCGAGCAGCGCCGATGAGGGGTCGCCGCGAAAGTCCATGCCGAGCTTGTCGACTTCATCGAGCAAAAAGAGCGGGTTCCTGACACCAACGCGGCTCATGCTCTGGAGAATCTTTCCGGGCATGGAACCAATGTAGGTACGACGGTGGCCGCGGATTTCGGCCTCATCGCGCACACCGCCCAACGCCATGCGCACAAATTTGCGGTTGGTGGCGCGGGCGATGGATTGCCCAAGGGAAGTTTTGCCCACGCCGGGCGGGCCAACGAGGCAGAGGATGGGAGCCTTGACCTTGTCGACGCGCTGCTGGACTGCGAGATATTCGAGGATGCGCTCTTTGACTTTTTCCAAGCCGTAGTGGTCTTTGTTGAGAATCGTGTCGGCTCCGGCGAGGTCTTTGCTAACACGCGAGCGTTTTCTCCACGGCAGGGCAATCATGGTATCGACGTAGTTGCGCACGACAGTCGCCTCGGCGGACATTGGCGACATGAGGCGCAGCTTCTTGAACTCGGCCTGCGTCTTGGCCAGCGCCTCCTTGGGCATCCCCACGCTTCTTATTTTCTTGTCCATCTCTTCGAGATTGGCGCCGTCTTCGTTGTCCCCAAGCTCTTTCTGGATGGCCTTGACCTGTTCGTTCAGGTAGTACTCGCGCTGGCTCTTTTCCATCTGGCGCTTGACGCGGCCACGGATGCGCTTTTCGACCTGGAGAATGTCGATTTCGTTTTCAATCTGCGAGAGCAAGCGGTTGAGCCGCTCGCCGACTTGGAACATCTGCAAAATTTCCTGTTTCTGTTCCAGCTTGAGCGGCAGGTGGACGGCAATGGTATCGGCAAGCCGCCCCGTGTCCTCGACGTTGGCAAGCGAGGAGAGGACTTCGGCAGGTATCTTCTTGTTGAGTTTGACGTACTGGTCAAATTGCGCCATGAGCGCGCGCCGCATGGCTTCGACTTCAACGCCCTCTTTGCCGGAAGGTTGCCTCACCGGGGTGGCGCGGGCAAAGAACATCTGGCGGCGCTCTTCGACGGCTCCGATTCTGACGCGCCGCAAGCCTTCGACGAGCACCTTGAGCGTGCCGTCGGGCAGCCGCAGCATTTGCAGGATGCTGGCAACGCAGCCGACGCTATAGAGGTCGTCGATGGAAGGCTCGTCTTTGGCGGCAGACTGCTGCGCGACAAGCAGGATGGTTTTTTCGCCGTCCATCGCGGCTTCCAGCGCCTTGATGGACTTAGGCCGCCCCACGAAAAGCGGGATGACCATGTGCGGGAACACCACGACATCGCGCAGTGGCAGCAACGGCAGTTCTAGTTCTTCGCTGGGGAGATCGGCTGTATCCGACATTATTTGTTTTCCTTGATGAGAGCCTTTTCCACATATGCGGCCTGACCTTCACCTATTCAAGCAGCTTGACGGGTAAAACTCAATTGGAGCCGGATACCTTGGGTTGATCGGCGTAGATCAGCAAAGGCCGGGATTTCTCCGTCACGGTGTTCTCGTCGATCACGACCTTGATGACCCCCTCCAGGCTCGGCAGGTCATACATGATGTCGAGCAGGGACATCTCAAGGATGGAGCGCAGCCCGCGCGCCCCGGTCTTGCGTTTGATCGCTTTTCTGGCAACCGCGTGCAGCGCCTCCGGTCGGATTTCAAGCTCGACGCCCTCCATCGAGAAGAGCTTCTGATATTGCTTGACCAGCGCGTTCTTCGGTTCGATGAGTATCTGGATGAGCGCGTCCTCGTCAAGCTCGTGCAGGGTCGCCACGACGGGCAGCCGCCCAATGAGTTCGGGAATAAGGCCAAACTTGATGAGGTCTTCCGGCTCGACCTGGCCGAAGGTTTCGGTAAGGCTCTGGCTCTCGCCGCCTTTGACATCGGCGCTGAAGCCAATCCCCACCTTGTCGGTGCGGTTGAGGATGACTTTTTCCAAGCCATCGAACGCGCCGCCGCAGATGAACAGAACGTTGGTAGTGTCGATTTGGATGAAATCCTGATTCGGATGCTTGCGCCCGCCCTGCGGCGGAATGGAGGCAACCGTGCCTTCGACGAGCTTCAGCAACGCCTGCTGAACGCCCTCGCCCGACACGTCGCGGGTAATCGAGGGGTTGTCGGATTTGCGGGAAATTTTGTCGATTTCATCAATATAGACGATGCCCTGCTGCGCCTTCTCGACATCGTAGTCGCATTTCTGGAGGAGCTTCTGGATGATGTTCTCAACATCCTCGCCCACATAGCCGGCTTCGGTGAGCGTGGTAGCGTCAGCCATGACGAAGGGAACATTCAGGAGCCGCGCCAGCGTTTGCGCCAGCAGCGTCTTGCCGGAGCCGGTCGGCCCAATCAGGAGGATGTTGCTCTTGGCAAGCTCCACATCGTCCCGGACGGTATTGCCCAAATGGCGCAGCCGCTTGTAGTGGTTATAGACGGCCACCGACAGGTTGCGCTTGGCCTGCACCTGCCCGATGACGTACTGGTCGAGGATGTCGGAAATTTCGTGGGGAGTGGGCAGTTGGCCGCGAATTCTTTCGACGCCCAGCCCGTCGGCAATTTCCTCGCGGATGATGTCGTTGCACAGGCCGATGCACTCATCGCAGATGAATACGGACGGCCCGGCAATCAGCTTGCGGACTTCGTGCTGGCTCTTGCCGCAAAACGAGCAATAGAGCAATTTTTCACCGTCCGCACCCGTTCTTTTGTCCGGCATGACTTTCTCTCCTCGTCGCCAAGTCAGATGTCGCTGCGGGTCGTCATCACTTTGTCGATGAGACCGTACTCTACCGCTGCGGGCGCAGACAGGAAATTATCCCGATCGGTATCTTTTTCGATTTGCTCAATTGGCTTGCCCGTGTGCTTCGACAACATTTCGTTGAGACGGGCGCGCAAAAAAAGTATTTCACGCGCATGGATTTCGATGTCGGATGCCTGTCCCTGAAAACCGCCTAGAGGCTGGTGAATCATGACTCTGGAGTTGGGCAGGCAGAAACGCTTGCCCTTTGCCCCGGCGGCGAGCAAGAAAGCCCCCATGCTGGCCGCCTGCCCGACGCAGAGCGTGCTCACATCGGGCTTGATGAACTGCATCGTGTCGTAAATAGCCAGCCCCGCCGTCACCGCGCCGCCGGGAGAATTGATATAAAAATAAATATCTTTCTCCGGGTTCTCGGACTCAAGAAAGAGAAGCTGCGCCACAATCAGGTTGGCGGTAGCGTCCGTGACGGGTCCCACCAGAAAGATGATTCGCTCCTTGAGCAGGCGCGAATAAATATCGTAGGCGCGCTCGCCCCGCCCGCTCTGCTCGATGACCATCGGCACCAAGCCCAACCCGACCGGATTCCAGCCGCCGTCCTGCGCGAAATGTCCGCTTGCACTCATCGTCCGCCTCATTCCCGTCCGTGTTTACGCCGCAGCAGGGCTGTTGCCCATCAGTTCGTCAAAGGAAACCGGCTTGTCCGTGGCCTTGGCCTTGCCGCACACCCATTCCACGACATTATCCTCGGTCACGACCGCTTCCGCCCCGGCAACGCGCTCGGGCTGGGCATAGTACCAACGAACCAGTTCTGCCGGATCTTCATAGCTTTCCGCCATTTCCTGAATCAGGGCGCGCGTCTGCTCGGGCTTGGCCCGCAATCCGTTCGCCTGAACCAGTTCCGTGACGATCAGCCCGAGTTTTACCCGCCGCGCCGCCCGCTCGATGAACCTGTCGGGTGCCAGCGGAAGGTTCTTGGCAATCAGCCCGCGCGCCTCAAGCTCGCGGCGGGCGTTTTCCGCCAGTTGCGCCGCCTCGGATTCCACCAGTGCCTTGGGCGCTTCAATGGGCGTCACGGAAAGCAAAGCGTCCATGACCTGATCTTTGATTTTCGCTTGGATGCGCTGCTTGACCTCGCGCTTGAGGTTGTCCCCGATTTCCGCGCGCAGCTTGCCGACATCGCCATCGGCCACGCCCAGCGCCTTGGCAAAATCGGCATCGATTTCGGGCAGCGACGGCGCTTCGACCTTCTTCGCCGTCACCTCGAACTGCACGGTCTGCCCCGCCATTTCCGTGGCGTGGTAATCCGCAGGGAACGTCAGGTTAAAAGTCTTTTTTTCGCCCGCCTTCATGCCTGTGACATTTTCGTCGAAATCTTTCAGCATCGCTCCCGCGCCCAGCACAAACGGAAAGTCATCGGCTTGCCCGCCCTTGAACGGCTCCCCGTCCTTGCGCCCAAGGAAGTCGATGACCACCCTGTCGCCGCTGGCGGCGGGGCGGTCTGCCTCATCGAAGCGGGTGCGCTGCTTGCGCAGGACTTCGAGCGTTTTGTCGACTTCCGGCTCGCCCACTTCCAGCACGGGCCGCTTGATTTCGCAGCCGGACAAATCGCCCAGAACAATTTCGGGGTACACCTCGAACACGGCGCTGAACGCCAGCGTGCCTTCCGCCGCGTCTTGCTTCGGCTCAATCCGGGGTTGACCGGCCACGCGCAGGTTTTGGGCGCGAACCGCTTCGCCAAACGCTTTTTCCACCGCAGCCCCGACAGCCTCGCCGCGAGCCTGCGCTTCGTAATTGCGGGCTACGACCTTGAGAGGCACTTTGCCCGGACGGAAGCCCGGCATTTTCACCGTGCGGGAAATTTTCTGGAGCCGGGCATCAACGTCTTTGTCTATATCCGCCAAGGCGACGGACATATCGATGCGGCGCTCCAGCGCGTTCGTGGTTTCCTGATTGGCTTGCATGAAAACTTTCCTGATGAGAAGTCAAAACGGCAGCGGTTCGGCTTGATTGGACAAAGCGCCAGAGCCGCCTTTCCGGCAAAAGCGGCATTCTATACTGGGTTGGCGCACTATCTCCAGACCAAGGGCGGTATTTGGTAGCATCGCTTCCTGAATATCATTTTTTCGCCTTATCCGCATCAACGCCCCCCCCGCCATGCCCTCCACGCCTGTCTATTCCGTCCGGGACATCCTCGAAATCGAGCGGCAAAGCCTCCCCGGCGCGGAGCCTTCGTTGATGGAACGCGCCGGACGCGCCGCCTGTGCCGACGCGCTGCGGCTGCTGGCCTCCCGCCCCGGCCCCGTGCTCGTCGTCTGCGGGCCGGGCAACAACGGCGGCGACGGATTCGTGCTGGCGCGTGAATTGCGCCGGAGCGGACGCGAAGTCACCGTCGTTTTCGCCGGGGACGCCGCCCGCCTGCCCGAGGATGCCACGCGCGCCCATGCTGAATACAAAAGCGCGGGCGGCGAAATCCTTGCGGAACTTCCCCCCGCGCCGGAAGGCGGCTGGGCGCTCGTGGCCGACGCCTTGTTCGGCATCGGCTTGCAGCGCCCCATCGAAGGGCGGCTGCGCGGCTGGATAGACACCCTCAACGCGCTGCCCGCGCTGCGACTGTCAATCGACCTCCCCAGCGGGCTGTGCGCCAACACGGGGCGCATCCTTGGCACATGTCTACGTGCCGACCACACCACGACCTTCATTGCCCTCAAGCCCGGATTGCTGACACGCGACGGGCCGGACTGCTGCGGGGAAATTTCGCTCCAGCCGATTGGAATTGACGCCGCTGCCCATGTGCCGGCCACTGGGCATCGCATCGCGGCCAGCCTTTTCGCGGCGCATCTCGCCCCCCGCCCGCGCAACACGCACAAAGGCGCGTTTGGCGACGCTTGTGTCCTTGGCGGAGCGTCCGGCATGGCGGGCGCGGCCTTGCTGGCGGCGCGCGCGGCGCTGAAACTCGGCGCGGGGCGCACCTATGCCTGCTTGCTCGACCCCGCCGCGCCCAGCGTCGACCTTGCCCAGCCTGAACTGATGCTGCACCCAGCCCGCCAGATGCCCGAGCGCCTAAGCGCCATCGCTGCCGGAATGGGGCTTGGAACTGGCGCGGAAGCCGAACGGCTGCTGCAAACAGCCATCCAGCGCGACATTCCGCTGCTGCTCGATGCCGACGCGCTCAACCTCGTCAGCCTGCGTCCTGCCCTTGCGGACGCGCTCAAAGGGCGACGCGCCGCGACGCTGCTCACGCCCCATCCCGCCGAAGCCGGACGGCTGCTCGGCATGGACACCGACGCGGTTCAGGACGACCGAATCGCCGCCGCCATCCAAATTGCGCAACGCTTTCGCGCTTTCGCCGCGCTCAAGGGCTGCGGCAGCGTCATTGCGACGCCGGACGGGCGCTGGTTCATCAACGCCACCGGCAATCCCGGCATGGCCAGCGCGGGAATGGGCGACGTTCTGAGCGGCATCGCCCTCGCCCTGCTCGCGCAGGGCTGGCCCGCCGAAGCGGCGCTTCTGTGCGCCGTCCACCTGCACGGCGCAGCCGCCGACCAGCTTGTCGCGGAGGGCGCAGGCCCCGTCGGCCTCACGGCAAACGAAACCATTGCCGCCGCGCGGAAGCTGTTCAATGCTTGGCTGAAAAACGGCGGGAAATCAGGCTCGAATAACGCTCAAAGATGCCCGAATGGCGGGAAAGCAGCTTCGGCAAGCGGAGAACCAAGCCGGAGAAAAGCCTCACCTGCATGAGCAATATCAGCAGGCTGTCGCGGACGGGCCGGAAATACGAAATTCCGCCCAGCGGATAGCGAACCGCCACCGGCAGATTGACGAAAGGAACGTTCTCCCAGTCCAGCCGCACCGCGATCTCGGTGTCGAATTCCATGCGACGGGCACGCCTCATCAAAGGCTGAATCCCCTTTACGGGCGCGAGCGGATACAGCCGGAAGCCGCACATTGGGCTGGCAACGCGCCACGACAGCGTATCGATACAAGCCAGCGCGAGAACGAAGCGGCTCCCGCAGAGCCGCATGCGGGGAACCATCGCGTCGTAGAGCGGGTATCCCGCGATGATGGCCTCGGGATTCTGCGCCGAAGCGTCCAGAAACCTCGGCACGACTTCCAGCCCGTGCTGCCCGTCGGCATCCACCTGCAAAACATGGGTCGCCCCGTAGGCAAAGGCGCTGCGCAGCCCCGTCATCACCGCCGCGCCTTTGCCACGGTTCTTCGGAAGGCGCACGAGCTTCACCTGCGGCCCGAAGGCCGGCTTCACGGAAACGATTGCGTCCAACGCGCGGGCGGTGAACGTGTCGCTGCCATCGTCGACCAGAATAACCGGCAGCCCATAGCCGCGCAGCGTAGCGACAACATCCCCCACCGTCTCGCCGTGGTTGTACACGGGGATAACGGCAACGGTCTTGTTTTTCGCGCCCGCCGCCCTGCCCCGCTCAGCGGCTTCCCGGATTAGCAAACGCTCATCGAGGGGTTTCTTTTGCGAAATTTTCCCGTGCGCCACGCGGGCGGCTCCGGCAAGGCTCTGAGCCAGTTTTCCGGGCAGATTGCGGGCAGATTGCGGGATGTTTTTCAGGACAGGGAGCTTGGGGGACATAAATTCGTGGAAATTTCCGGGGCCGCGCAGGAGAAGGGAGCGTTTTCCGAATATTTTTCGTGCTCAAGCGCCAGAACCTTGCCGACCCATTTAATAAATGCCAATACACCTAGTACTGGCGATTCTGTCAGAATGATGGACACCGCACAAGGCAAAACTTTTTAAGTTTCTCAAACTCTTAAGTTTTCATGCCGTGATATTTTTGTGTTTTTGCCTGATCGACCTAACCCTGCCGCCATGCGCCCTCGCCCTTCCGTCCGGCTTTTATTGAACCCCGCCCACCTCATCTCGCTTGGCTTCGGCTCCGGTTTGTCGCCATTCGCGCCCGGCACGGCAGGCACGCTGGCAGCATGGCTGCTCTACCCGGTGCTGTGCGCCGCCGCGCTGCCGGACGCGGCGTTTCTGGCGCTGCTCGCCCTTTTTTTCGTCCTCGGCATTTTTACAACACAACGCACCGGCAAGGCGCTCGGCGTCCCCGACCACGGAGCCATCGTCTGGGACGAAATGGTCGCGATGTGGCTCGTGCTCTTCTTCACCCCGCCGAGCATCCTCTGGCAAGCCGTCGCCGTCGCCCTGTTTCGCCTGTTCGACATTCTCAAGCCGCCGCCCATCCGCCAAGCGGACAAGCGTTTCAAGAACGGTTTCGGCGTCATGTTCGATGACCTGCTCGCCGCCGCTTACACCCTGCTGGCGCTGGCCGCGCTCACCTTCCTCCTCGTCTACCTCATCCCGCCGCACGGAGCCTGAATATGGATCGGGACATCGCCGAACGCTCTTTATTGCTCGCCCAAACACTCTCCGCTCGGGGCTGGAGGCTCATCACGGCGGAATCCTGCACGGGAGGGCTGCTCTCCGGGGCCGTCACGGGCATTCCGGGCAGCTCGCTCTGGTTCGATCGCGGTTTCGTGACCTACTCCAATGAATCCAAGATGGAACTGCTAGGCGTCAATCCCGAAACGCTCGCCCGCTACGGCGCGGTCAGCGAAGAAACGGCGCGAGAGATGGCCAATGGCGCGCTCGCCCTCAGCCGCGCCGACGTGTCGGTCGCCATTACGGGCATTGCCGGGCCGGACGGCGGCAGCGCCGCCAAGCCCATAGGCACGGTATGGCTGGCATGGCGGCATCGCCAAGGCGACATCCAAACGGAAACCTGCCGCTTTCCGGGGAACCGCGAAACCATCCGCCAACACGCCGTCAAAACCGCGCTGGAGCGCCTGATCGCGCTGGCCGGAGCAGATATGCCGCCCTGCGGCGGCAACCCGGCAAAGCCATTGGAATGAACAATCCCGCTGAAGAGACCATCATGAATTTACGCAAAAACGGAATATTTCCTGTTCTGGCAAGCGCCGCCATCGCAATGGCCGTTTCCGCTTGCCAAACCCCCCCGCCGCCCGAAACGCCCGATATTTCCGAAACGCGCAGAGAAACCGAACAGGCGCTCGTCGACAAGGCCGGTGCCCTGGAAAGCAAGGGCGAAACCGATGCCGCGCTCGCCGCCTACGATGAAGTCGCCAGCCGCTTCGGCAACGATGCCTCCCCCGAAGTGCGTTTTCTGGCCGCGACGGCGCTCTCGCTGAAAGCCGACACGCTGGACAAGCAAGGCAAGCTGAATGAAGCCATTGCCATTTACGACGAAATCGGCCAGCGTTTTTCCGAAGAAGACTCCCTCGACATGCGCAACCTGCTGATCGACGCCCGCCGCAGCAAGGAAAAAGCCCGCATGATGACCATCCCGCCCGAAGAGCGAACGCACATGGCAAAAGCACTCTTCGACAGAGCGGATGCCCTGAGGAAGGACAAAGACACAGAAGCCGCCATCGCCGGCTATGGCGAAATCGACCGCCTCTTTGGCGGCGACAGCGTCCCTGAAATCCGCACGGTCGTCGCGGACGCGCTCATCGGAAAGGCGCTCGCCCTCACGCAGCAAGGCAATGCCGATGCCTCAAACGACCTCTACAACGAGCTTGGCGAGCGTTTCGCCAACGACGAAGCCCCTGAAATGCGGGCAAACATCGCGGGCGCGTTCGCCAACCGCGCCGTAACGCTGGACGTTCAGGACAAGACGGACGATGCCATCGCCGCCTATGAAGAAGTCGACCGCCGCTTCGGCAGCGACGAAGCCCCCCCCGTGCGCAAATGGGTCGCCATGACGCTCAGCCTGAAAGGGGTCGTGTTGGAAAAACAGGGCAAGCTCGATGATGCCATCGCCGCCTATGACGAACTCGACCGCCGCTTCGGCGAGGACGAAACCCCCGACATGCTCAAGCTGCTCATCGGCACGCGCCGCAACCGGGACGCCATCTTGCGGAAAAGAGAATAAACTGCCGCGCATGATGCCGCCCGCCAGCAAACCGGACATCCTGCTGCGCCCCCGCATCCGCATCGGGGACGCCATCACCTTCGGCTCCGGCAAAATTGACCTCTTGCGCAAAGTCGGCGAAACGCAGTCCATCTCCGCCGCCGCGCGCGCGCTCAGCCTGCCCTACAAACGCGCCTGGCTGCTCATCGACTCGCTCAACCGGGGATTTGGCCGCCCGCTCATCGAAACTTCGGCGGGCGGCAAAGGCGGCGGCGGTGCGCACCTCACCCCGCTCGGCGAGCAGCTCATCAAGCGATACGACGCGCTCGAAGCCAGCCTCACCCTCCACGCCGCCGAAGAATTGCGGGCGCTGCGCGATTTGGCCTTGCCCGGAATAGATAGGTAAAAAATGGCTCCAACACTTCAATTTTTAGTTATATTTTTGTCCTTAACACTGGCATCGACGTGGTATTTAATGCCTAAAATAAATTCCATCATAAAGGGAGTTCTTGCAAGTATTTTAATTCCATATTTCTGTTTCATGGTTACAGAAATCATATTTATAATTTATCTTTCATTTGGATTTATAAAAGCGAGTCAAAATAATACATTCGTTATCTTTTCAATTATAAAAGGAATTGTTAACCTTTTTAAAGAATCACCTGCTCTATTTTATAAATCTCATACATGGGCAATAAGCGTTATTATTTTTATAATATGGTTTTTGAAAATAAATCGAAAACATGTTAAAAAGATGCCGTAAAAATCGACTTTGATGGGAAATATACCTCTGCAAGTTATTTCCATCACAGGCATAAGGATGGGTCTTAGGCAGCAAATAAAAAAACTACGACATAGGTATTAACCCCCATGTCGTAGCTATCATGAGTTACTTAGCTAGTGTGTACATTGAAACTTGGAAGTTGTCCGCATGCTTGCGCATCCTCCGTTCGTGTGACTGCGCACACAAACGTGTTGATCTTCCCCAAATGGCTGCGCACCTTTGAATCCCAACTCCCCGCATCTTTTGATGGCAGCGGCCTGTTGCATATTTTTTCGCAAAGCAGTGCCAGCACGATACTCATCGGATTGCATTGTAATAACCCTTTGCTCACTCATATCCCAACTCACAGGACGATTAGCAGCACAGCCGCCAAGCAAGGAAGCCACGCAGAAAATCAGAATACTTTTACGCATTTTTCAACCCCTCTTTATTAATAAACGGACTTTATTTTCTCGCAGAAACAGATCTTTATCTCTACGTAAAACGTAGAGATAAGTCAAAAAAATTCTCCAACCATTGGGGATGGCGAAAACATCCCCTTCCCTGTTCGGCCTGAGAATGCGGGCGGCCCGGCTGGACGCGGGGCTGTCGCAGGAGCGGCTGGGGGTGCTGATTGGGTTGGATGAGCAATGCAGCAGCGCGCGCATCAGCCGCTACGAAGGCGGCGTGCATGAGCCGCCGTTCAGGACGGCGGAGCAAATCGCGCTGGCGCTGGATGTGCCGGTCGCTTATTTCTACTGCCCGGATGACGCCCTCGCGCAGCTCCTGCTGCTGGCTTTCCGGCTCGACGAAGCCGGGCGCGGGCATCTGGAGCAGACGGCAAAATCGCTTATCAAGGCGGATTCCGCCCAGTAAAGACGGGGAAGCCCGCCACGCCGCCCACGCCGCCGAAGAACCGCAGGCGCGGCTTGCGGGTTCCTCCGAACAACTTCTTTGTACTTTCGAGCATCTTTTAAGTAGCTCGGAACTACTTAGAGGTAGCTCCGAAGCACCTAGGGAGGTGTCTCCGAAGTACCCAGAGGTCGCCCAGAACTACCCAGAGGTAGCTCCGAAGTACCTAGAGGTAGCTCTGAAGTACCTAGGGAGGTGTCTCCTAACTACCTAGAGGTAGCCCCGAAGTACCCAGAGGTCGCTCCGAAGTACCTTTAAGTCGCTCCGAACGACTTCTTTGCCGCAAAAAGCAGCAAAGAAGTTGCCCGCATCGGGTTCTGTCCGGCTAGATGGGGAATTGTTTTAGGCAATGTATTGTGGCCTGTCACGCCAGCGCAGCCATTATCCGATGCCCGAACTCGTGGGCTGCGGTATGTTCGAAATAAACCATTTCCGTCACGGGCAGAGGGATGGGTCTTTTATTGTTCCTGAAAATGTGAATGTCCTACAAATGATTCCGCATTTTTCTCTAGAATAATCGCTCTTTTTCAATATTTCAAGAAAACGAGCTTTGTCTAGGCTGAGCGTTTTTCCATTGGCGCTTATTTCTAGCTTGTAATCATCAGGCAGGGTGTGTTTTATCTCTGGAGAAGGGAATCCGCCCAAAAAAAACAGAGTAGACTCGTTTGGATTCAACAACTTTTCTACGCCTAACGGTTCATCGCTTGGCATCCACCCGCCTTTCTCTCTGTAATGAGATGCGATTATTTGAACAGGAGAGGTGCACACATTATAAAAAGAAACTTTAAACGTATAGTCTGCTTCCGAAGCCGCGCATACAGGACTACAAAATGTACCCATTAGAATGCAATGGTATATCAGAAATTTATTCATTGAAACTTTACCCTCGTTAGCCATAGCAGACCCTTTACATCCTGTTCCGAGGCAATAGACCTATTCCACAGGTCTTGGTGATGAATTCGACGTTCGGCATACTTCATCAAATCAATCTCCCCACTTGACGGATGCACTGTCCCCGGCAGAGGCTTTTGAGTTAACTCCGTAGAGGATTGATTGTGCGTCCATGAATAAGCCCTGCCTCCATATGCGCCCATTATTCGGTGTCCGAACTCGTGGGCGGCTGTATGCTCGAAATAAGTTATTTCCATCACGGGCAGAGGGAAGGGTTTTTTATTGTTCCTGAAAAATAATCAGTTCTGCAAAAAATTCCGCATTTTTCTCTGGAATAATCGCTCTTTTTCAATATTTCGAGAAAGTGGGCTTTGTCCAGGCTGAGCGTTTTTCCGTTGGCGCTTATTTCCAGTTTGTAATCATCAGGAACAACTTCCTGAATGTTCTCGGGAAGGTTTGACCCTTCAAAAACAGAAACAGATTTGCCCGTTTCTAAATATAGTTTCTTGATCTGCATCTCATCTGGCAGCTTGGGAGTCAGATATTGAAATGCGGTTATTTGAACAGGATAAGCACACACATTGCGAAGAGAAACATCATAATTGTAAATAACTTGCGCAGTATGGGCATGGTTTACCATCAACAGCAAGAAGAAAAAAAACAGAGCTTAATCATTAGTTTTTCCTTCTTGAAATTTTACCCTCACCAGCCACAGCAACCCTTTGACATCCTGCACCGAAGCAACTGACCTGTCCCATCTGTCTTGGCGTTTTACTCGACGTTCAGCATATTTCATCAAATCAATCTCTCCGTTCGCCGGATACGTAGTTCCCGGCAGAGGCACTTGGGTTAACTCCGTGGAGGATTGATTGTGCGTCCATGAATAAGTCCTGCCTCCATATGCGCCCATTATTCGGTGTCCGAATTCATGGGCGGCGGTATGCTCGAAATAAGTTATTTCCATCACGGGCAGAGGGATGGGTCTTTTATTGTTCCTGAAAATGTACCCGTTCTGCAAAAGAACCCGCATTTTTCTTCGGAATAATCGCTTTTTTTCAATACTTCGAGAAAGCGGGTTTTATCTAGAATAAGTGTTTTTCCGTTGGCACTTATTTCTAGCCTGTAATCATCAGGGAGGATGTATTCTATATCTGAAGAACCATGTACACCCAAAAAAATAAGAACGGATTCACTAGAATTCAATAACTCTTCTATACCTAATCCTTCCCATCCTTTCGGTCTATAATGAGATGCGGTTATTTTAATAGGAGAGAGACATGTATTATAAAGAGAAATCTTAAATCCATAGGGTCGTTGCGGAGAGGCATGCACGGCGCTACAAAAGGCACTCATTAAAATACAGCTATATATTAGAAATTTAGTCATCGAAACTTTACCCTCGTCAGCCATAGCAAGCCCTTTACATCCTGCTCCGAAGCAACGGCTCTTTGCCATTTGTCTTGTTCATCAGTTCTGTATTCGGCATATTTCATCAAATCGATCTCTCCACTTGATGGATGCGCAGTCCTCGGCAGAGGCTTTTGAGTTAATTCCGTGGAAGATTGGTTGTGCGTCCATGAATAAGTCCTGCCTCCATACGCGCCCATTATCCGGTGTCCGAATTCGTGGGCGGCCGTATGCTCGAAATCAGCATCCGCTTCAATACATGAAAGCCTATATTCAACAATCCAAAAATGCGCCATATGAACAATCTGCGAAAGCGTTCCTGCGCTGGTCGAATCGTCCGGGCGGATAAATCCCCATTCCCTTCTCTTCTGGAGCAGTTCCTTCAGCGCGAAACCGTCTGCCATCGGCTCCGCATTCACATCCGCCTTCACCGTCACGCTGAACGCGCCCTTGGCGGTATCGACGGGCGCGCCAATCCCGCCGGGGCGGCTGCCGTCGCGCGTCCAGTAACGCTCGATGCCGCGCTTTGCCATCTGCTTCAATTCCTCAAATGTCTTTGCCGCGTAGCCCGGAATCGGATCGCCGACGGTTCCGCCATCCGTAAAGCTCGGGCGCACGGTGATTTCTATCGTCTTGCTGTTGCGGTCAATTCTCGCGTCTGCCCACTGAACCTCCTCGGCATGGTTCCCCAGCCCCAGCTCCCTGACCTGCCGCTTGCCGCCCTGCGTCGCCGTCAGGCGCACCGTCAGGGCCTTGCTCTTCAGCGTGCGCGTGTCCAGCACGCCGTCGTCGCCGTAGCCGTCCCACTGCCAGCGGTGCTTGCCGGGGCTTAGGAACCGG
>JAITVD010000073.1 GCA_031285965.1 Azoarcus sp. | reverse complement strand
TTCGGCAACTCGGAGCCGGAAGAAGACCCGGACGGTGACGGGCAGGATTTCACGCTTAATTTGCGTTTTCCCGGCCAGTACTACGACAAAGAGACAGGCACGCACTACAACTACTTCCGCGACTACAGCCCCCTAACCGGGCGGCATCTCCAGCCAGACCCGATAGGGCTTGATGAGGGCATGACCACATAGAAGAAAAAGTGTCATCTGTCCGATCAGGTCTAAACTTCTATATCTTAGCTATCTCACCATCTGGAGCGCCTTTTTCGCTTCCGCGTGTCCCTGCCCCGCCGCCAGCCTGAACCACTTTTTCGCTTCCGCGCCATTTTCCGCGACGCCTTGGCCGTTGACGTACATCCATCCAAGATTGTATTGAGCCTTTGCTTCTCCTTGCTCCGCCGCTTTCCTGAACCAGTTCGCGGCCTGAGCCTCATCGCGCATGCCGCCTCTGCCCTTGGCCAGCATCCACGCAAGGTTGTATTGCGCCTTGGCGTTTCCCTGTTCCGCCGCTTTTTCGTACCACTTCACCGCTTCGGCATCATCCCGCTTCACACCTTGACCTCTGGCGTACATCACCCCGAGGTTGAACTGCGCTTTAGCATGCCCCTGTTCCGCCGCCCGCCTGTACCACCTCGCCGCTTCCGCGTCGTTCTTTGCTTTTGCAACGCCTTGGCCCGCCGCGTGCTGCAAGCCAAGGTTATATTGCGCACTAGCGTCATTCTGATCCGCAGCCCTTTGCAGCATCGCCCGCTGGCAAGCGGGATTATTGAAGTTGGCAGGTCCCAGCAAATCTGGCTGGCATTCTGGGGGCAGCAGCAGAACGTTCTCTTGTCCCTGTCCCTGTGCCTGCCCATACGCCATCGCAGAAAATGCTGACAGCATCACCAACACAAACCCCGCTCGCAACAATCCGGCATACTTTCCGGCGGCTCCGGCAACAGCGAGCCGCTTTCCAAAAAACGTGTCGGGAATCATTTTTCCGGCTCCTGCAATCCAAGCCAATGCTTGATGATTTATATATAAAAGCCACCCACGCCAAATTAAAGAAAATCATGCGAACAGCAAGGAAAAACCTGACAGCGCCGGATAAATTGCTAGCGGCTTGGGCAATGATTCTCCTGCCGCGCCAGCGCCCACTGCACATGTTCGCGCACAAGCGCCGAGGCATCCCCCGCGCGGGCGCGCAGGGCGGCAAGATGCTCCGGGCAGCGGGGCGCGTTCCCAAGCGCCACGGCGATATTGCGCAGCCAGCGTTCGTGTCCGATGCGGCGGATGGGGCTGCCCGCCATTCTCTGAAGGAATTCGGCTTCGCCCCACGCAAAAAGGCTGGCAAGGGGGGCGCAGTCCAGCCCATTGCGGACGGCGAAATCCTTCTCAAAACTCAGCGGGGCGCGGCGATTCCACGGGCAGGTAAGCTGGCAATCGTCGCATCCGTAGATGCGGTTTCCCATGAGCGGGCGCAACGGCTCGGGAATCGAACCGGGATGTTCGATTGTCAGATAGGCAATGCAGCGGCGGGCATCGAGCCGATAAGGCGCGGTAATCGCCCCAGTCGGACACGCCGCGAGGCACGCCACGCAGCGCCCGCAGTGATTCGGAACAGGCACATCGACGGGCAGCGGCAGGTCAATGAATATCTCGCCGATGAAAAATCGGGAGCCGGACGAAGGCGGCGAGCCAGAATCTCGCGCAACCAGCAACGTATGCTTGCCGCGCCAGCCTAGGCCGGAACGCTGGGCGAACTCCGTTTCGAGCACGGGGGCGGAATCCACAAAAACGCGGGTACGGGCTGGCACGGCATGGGCAATGCGTCCGGCCAACGCCTGAAGGCGCGCGCGCATCACCTTGTGGTAGTCGCGCCCCAGCGCATAGCGGGAAACATAGCCAAGCGAGCCATCTGCAAGCACTTCGGCGCTCGATGCTGCGTCCGGCCAGTAGGGCATCCGCACGGAAATAACCCGCGCCGCCTCTGCCATCAACTCGGCGGGATGCGCCCGCATGGATGCCTGCCGTGCCATATAATCCATGCTGCCGTGGCAACCAGCGGCAAGCCAGCGCCGCAATCCCTCGCCAGCGCCCGGCAAGCTGGCATGCCCGATGGAGAGCGCCGAAAAACCCAAATCGCAAGCCCACTGGCGGGCAGACTCCGCCAGCGCGGACAGCGCCACCTCGCTGACCCGCCCGCCCGCAGGATGCCCAGAATGTTCGATTTCGCTCATTGTTCCGATGATAAATGCCCCGCCGCCCACGCGCATCTGCCCGACGAGGCGGCCACGCTGGCGCTGGGCGCGCGGCTGGCACAACCCGGAGTGCTCGTGCCGGGGCTGAACATCTGGCTGGAAGGCGATTTGGGAAGCGGAAAAACCACGCTGGTTCGCGGAATCCTGCGGGCGCTGGGCTATGCCGGAACGGTGAAAAGTCCAACGTACACCTTAATAGAGCCTTATGCAGTTTCTAAAATAACCCTATATCATTTTGATTTTTATCGTTTGGCAACTCCTGAAGAATTTTTGGAAGCGGGACTTGATGAATATTTTTCCAGTGCGGGCATCTGCCTCGTGGAATGGCCGCGTCAGGCGCTCCCTTACCTGCCCCCGCCCGACCTCGTCATCACCCTCACGCATCGGGACGGCGGGCGGCAGTGCGAAATTCAGGCAAAAACGGAAACTGGCCAATCATGCACGACACAACTGACCGATTAGGGAAAAACAGTTTGAGCAAAAAAAGAAAAGGCTCCCTCCGCACCGACCGCCGCCGCTTGCTGAAAGCCGCCAGCGGCGCGGCGCTTCTCTTGCTCGTGCGCCGCGCGGGCGCCGCACCCCACGACAACAGCTTGGTGGCGCTCAGAGTGTGGCCAGCAGACGAGTATTCCCGCGTCACCTTCGAGAGCCGCCACAAGCTCTTCTTCAGCCAAATGTTGCTGAAAGACCCAGATCGCTTGGTCGTCGATATGGAAGGGGTCGATTTGGAAAGCGTGCTGGTGAATATCTTCGGCAAGGTGCTCGACCACGACCCGTATATCAAACTGATTCGTGCCGCGCAGAACCGCCCCGGCGTGGTGCGTTTGGTGGTGGATCTGAAAACGGAAATCAGCCCGCAGGTTTTCACGCTCGCTCCGGCGGGCAATTACGGGCATCGGCTGGTCATCGACCTCTATCCCCTGAATCCGCCCGACCCTTTGCTGGCGCTCATCCAGAAATCATCGCCAATGGAAGCGGCAGCGGGCGAGCCCGCGCAGGATGGGCCGCAAACACCCGTCGCGACAATGCCTCCCTCGCCGCAAACCGCCGAGCCGCCGACCCCAGACAAGGGCGGACAGACTGCCCGCCGACCGCCGCCCAAAGCGAAGCGCCTTTTCACGATTGCGCTCGATCCCGGCCACGGCGGCGAAGACCCCGGCGCGATTGGTGCGCGGGGCAGCTATGAAAAGAACGTCGTCCTGAGCATCGCCCGCCGTCTGAAACGCAAGATTGACGACTCGCCGGGGATGCGCGCCATGCTGACACGCGACGGCGATTACTTCGTGCCGCTGGCGCAGCGGGTGGTTCGCGCCCGAAAGGTGCAGGCCGATTTGTTCGTCTCAGTCCATGCCGATGCCTTCGTGCGCCCGGACGCGCGGGGCAGTTCGGTCTTTGTGCTCTCGGAAAAAGGCGCTTCATCCTCGGCGGCACGCTGGCTCGCGCAGAAGGAAAACGACTCCGACCTGATTGGCGGCGTCAACCTCGCCCGGCAGGACAACCACATCGCCCGTACCCTCATCGACCTGTCGCTCGCGGCCACCATCAACGACAGCATCAAACTCGGGCGGGCGGTGCTCGCCGCGCTGGGCGACATCAATACCCTGCACAAATCCCATGTGGAACAGGCAGGCTTCGCGGTGCTCAAAGCGCCGGACATTCCGTCCGTTCTGGTGGAGACCGCGTTCATCAGCAATCCCGAGGAAGAAGCCCGCCTGAACGACGATGCCTATCAGGAAAAAATGGCGGATGCCATCCTGCGCGGTATCCGCCGCTACTTCGACGACAATCCGCCCGCGCAGCGTTCGCCCTTTGCGTAGCGGGCAGCGCATAAATCAGCCCGCCGCCGTGCCCTTGCTGTTACAATCCCGCCCCGTGGCGGGTCTCCCCGCATTGCAGCGCGGTGAATCTGGTCAGGGTCGGAAGGCAGCAGCCACAGCCGTTCCCTGCGAGTGCCGGGGGTCAGGCTCGCCACCCAAATTTCCCCAAAGCGCCGCCCGCCAAGCGGCGCTTTCCATTTTCCGCAATCTAAAAAAAGCGGAAAGCAGTTAGAATCCGCCCCCATGAGCTATCAAGTTCTGGCACGCAAATGGCGGCCCAAATCCTTTGACGCCCTCGTCGGGCAGGAGCACGTCGTCCGGGCGCTTTCCCATGCGCTCGACACGGGGCGGCTGCACCACGCATGGCTTTTCACAGGCACGCGCGGGGTCGGCAAAACTACAATTTCGCGCATCCTCGCCAAGGCGCTGAACTGCGAGCGGGGCGTCAGCGCCGTGCCTTGCGGGCAGTGCGAAGCCTGCCTTGCCATTGATGCCGACCGCTTCCCCGATTATGTGGAAATGGACGCGGCATCGAACCGGGGGGTCGACGACATGGCGGCGCTGCTCGACCGCGCCGTGTACGCGCCCGTGGCGGGGCGCTACAAGGTCTACATGATTGACGAAGTCCACATGCTCACCGGCCACGCTTTCAATGCGATGCTGAAAACGTTGGAAGAGCCGCCGGAGCACGTCAAGTTCATCCTCGCCACCACCGACCCGCAAAAGATTCCGGTCACGGTGCTTTCGCGCTGCTTGCAGTTCAATCTCAAGCAAATGCCGCCAGCGCGAATCATGGAACACCTCGCCCGCATTCTGGAATCCGAAGCGGTTCCATTCGAGCCGGGGGCGCTGCGCCACATTGCCCACGCGGCTAGCGGCTCGATGCGCGACGCGCTTTCCCTGCTCGACCAGTCCATCGCCCACGGCGCGGGGCAAGTGATTGAAGAGCAGGTCACGAACATGCTCGGCGCGGTCGGCGAAGACCACCTGTACGCCATTCTGGACGCGCTTGCCGAAGGCAATGCCGACGCGCTGCTTGCCGTGGCCGATGGCATGGAAACCAGAAGCCTTTCGTTCGAGGCCGCCTTGCAGGCGCTCGCAAGCCTGCTGGCACGGGTGGCGCTGGCGCAATTCGCCCCCACCGCCATTGGCGAAGAGAGCGAGCGGGCGCGGCTGCTGGCGCAAGCGCAGCGTTTCGATGCCGAAACCCTGCAACTGGCCTACCAAATCACCATTCATGGCCGCGACGAACTGCCGCTCGCGCCCGACGGATATACCGGCTTTACGATGTGCCTGCTGCGGCTGCTGGCGTTCAGGCCAGAGCAGCCGGAAATCTCCGGCGCGGCGCACTCTTCGCCCCCGAACGGCACAGGCACGGCGCGTCCCCTGCCCCCTGCCGCGTCACCCATATCGAAACCTGCCGTCCCAGCCGCGCCCACTGCCCCTGTCCGACACGAAAAGAACGAAAACGCGACGCTCTCCGCCGCCTTTGGACAAAAAGACTTGCGCGAAGTCGTGCGGGCGCTGGGGCTGACCGGCATGGCGCGTGAACTGCTCCAGCACTGCGAATGGGCAAGCTGCGACGAAGACCGCCTGAGCTTGCGGCTGCCTGAAACGCACCGCCACCTGATCGACCTGAACCGCCAAACCACGCTCGCGCGCATCGAGAGCGAACTGTCCAAAGCACTGAACCGTCCCCTAAAACTGAATGTCGAGATTGGTCAGATTACCGGGCAGACCCCGGCGCAGCGCGACGAGCAAGATCGCCTTGAACGCCACGCCCAAGCCGTTTCGGCGCTTGAAAGCGACCCGTTCGTGCGCGAACTGATCGAACGCTTCGATGCCAGCCTGAACGAAAACTCAGCCAGCCTGCTGTAACGCGGGCTTTTTATTTTCATCCCCTACGGAGAAACCCAAATGATGAAAGGCGGAATTGCTGGCCTGATGAAACAGGCGCAGCAAATGCAGGAAAACATGAAGAAAGTGCAGGATCAAATCGCCGCGATGGAAACCGAAGGCGAGTCCGGCGCGGGCATGGTCAAAGTCGTGATGACAGGAAAATACAAAGTGCGCCGCGTGCAGATTGACCCTTCGGTCATGGACGACCGCGAAATGCTCGAAGACCTGATTGCCGCCGCCGTCAACAGCGCGGTACATAAGGTCGAAGCGACGACGGCGGAAAAAATGTCTGGTTTCACGGCGGGGCTTAACCTGCCGCCGGGCCTGAAGATGCCGTTCTGATGCCGGAAAAGCTGTCCTGCCTGGATGAGCTTATCCAGTCCTTGCGCTGCCTGCCCGGCGTAGGCCCGCGCTCCGCGCAGCGCATGGCCTACCACCTGTTGCAGCGCGACCGTGCGGGCGCGGCGCGGCTGGCCGCAAGCGTTGGCAATGCGCTGGCGGCTTTGCGCCACTGCGCGCGCTGCAACGCATTTTCCGAAGAAGAAGTCTGCCCGCGCTGCGCGAACCCGCGCCGCGACCCTGCCCGCCTGTGCGTGGTCGAAACCCCGGCAGACCTTGCGATGATTGAACAGACGCAGACCTACGACGGCCTGTACTACGTCCTGATGGGTCGCCTCTCGCCGCTCGACGGCATCGGCCCGCGAGAACTGGAATTCGACCGCCTGCTCGCCCGCGCAGCCGATGGCGACGTGCGGGAAATCATCCTCGCCACCAACTTCACAAACGAAGGCGAAATCACCGCCCACGCCCTGGCAACGCTGCTTGCCGCGCGCGGCTTGGCCGTCACCCGGTTATCAAAAGGCGTGCCTGTCGGCGGGGAGCTTGAACACACTGGCATTGGCACCATCGCGCAGGCGCTCGCCGAGCGGCGGACGATGCTGCCATAAGGCGACCAGTTCCCCGCTTCAGAAAAAAGGCTTGATTCTACAGAGCCGCCCTGCGCCGCTCGCGCTTCGCCAGACGCGCCGCTTCGCGCTGGAGCCACGCAAGAAGCCTTGCCTGATGCCGCAAGGTTTCGCGCAAGGGCGCATCGAAATACACGCGGAGAAAACGCAGGACATCCCGTCGACCCAGTCCAATATCGAGCGCCGAAAAATAAAGCCCTGCCAAATCCTTGCGCCACCAGCGCAGCGCGGGCATCCGCTCATGGATGAGAGCGCGGTGCAGGTCGATGACCGACAGCTTAAGCGTTGCAGGTGTCGGCAACGGTTCGGTATGAAGCAGGAAGTGGCACAGATAAAAATCCCGGTGGTTCATCCGGTTTCCGTGCATCCGCCGCGCAATGTCTGCCACCCGCGCAATGAGTGCGCGCTTGAGCGCAGCGTCAGCCGACATCGAAGGCCAGCCACGGCAAAAACTTTCCAGACTGACGGTGGGCGCAAGTTCTTCGGTGACAATAAAAGAATGCCTACGCGCCGGATTCCACCCGCGCTCCCCAAACGCCACCATGCGCATAGTGTCCACGCCAAGCTGCCCGAGATGCTCGATGGCGAGGCACTCGTTTCTTGCCCCCACCACGGGCAGGCGCAGGCAGACAAGGTTCTTGAAAATCTCCCGCCAGCCGACGCCCCGATGGATTTTGGCAAAATAGCCGCGCCCATCGACTTCAAAGCGCAGGGTGCGCCGCCCTTCCAGTTCGCGCAGCACATGCCCTTGCAGGGCTTCGGCGGCATCAAAGGGATCAAGCCCAGCCCATAGCTGGTCGAAAGGGGGACGTAAAATAATGGTCTGCTTCATGCGCTTTGCGTTACCTTGCCCCTGCTCAGAATGAAATCAGCGGCTTTTTCGTGTTGGCTGTACAAATCGGCTTGGCCAGCAAAAGCCAGCGCGTTGCGCGAGCAACACGCCCGCGCGGGCGCGTCGGCCAGCATTTCGGCAAGCAGGGCATCAAACGCTTTCTGCGAAAAGGGCGAAGCAATCAACCGCCCCGCGTCGGCCTCCGCGATGTAACGCGCGTAACCGCAAATGTCCGTGTCCGTCGCCAGCACCGGCAATCCCGCGACAAGGGCTTCGAGCAGCACGTTTCCGGCGGCTTCGCTGTAAGCGGGATGAACGAGCAGATCGGCGCCGAGCAGGAAGCGCGGAACATCGTCGCGCCCGCCGAAAAAAACCATTTGTCCGCTCACGCCAAGCTGGCGGGCTTGGCGCTGGAAGGCGCTCGGATTGTCCTTGCCGATGACGAAAAGCCGCGCGCGGGCGCGCAAGGCTGCGGGCAGTGCCGCCAGCGCCTTCAGGCAGCGGTCAAGCCCCTTCGTCCTGAAACCGGAGCCAACCAGCAGCAGCAGCAGGTCATCATCGTCCAGCCCGAATTCGGCGCGAAACGCCGTGCGGAGCGCGGGTGCGTCGGCAGGTGCGCAGCAATTCCTCGATATGCCGGGAGGCAGCAGATGGAAGCGTTCCGGCTGCGTGCCGTAATACCGCTCGAAAGACGGCTGCTGCGCATGGGAAATCGCCAAAATTTCCGTGCGGGCATCCGGCGCGAACACCGCCCGCTCCAGCGCCGCAAAGCCCCGGTAACGCCCTCCCAGCCGATAAAGCGGGCTGCGCAGGGTACGGGCTTTTTCCTCAAAGCAGGTATCGGCGGCAAAATACACGTCCAGTCCGGGCATCTTGTTGAAACCGATGACGCGGTCGACGGGATGGCGAGCCAAATCTGCCTTGACCCACGCGGCGAATTTCATGCAGCGGACATGGTTCCGCCAAGCCCGCACAGGCACGAGCCGCACATCGAACTCCGGCGGCGGCGCATTGCCCTCCCATTTCAGCGCATAGACGCGGATACTGTGCCCACGCGCCCGACAAGCCTGAGCAATGCGAAGGAAATCCCGCTGTAGCCCACCGTAGGGAAAATACTTGAAGAGGCAAAATGCGAGTTGCATGGATTATGTGGCGATGCGCCATTCGTCAAACCTATTTGCCTACATTGCCGCCTAGCGAAACAAGCGCCCTACCTTACGAGGCATTGAAAGAATTAATCTTGCCCGCACCCTTTTTTGAAGCATCCATAGACACAGGGATTTTGTTACCGGGATTATCCGCACGATATACATACCATTGCCACAGCCCCACGCCTGTCGTCTCCAAAGTAACGACATAGTCCGGTTTTTCCGACGGAATCTCTGCCAAATCCCTGCTTACAGCGGTTGAATCAAAGAATTCGTCTTTTTTCACTGCATCAGCAACTACAAGGTATTCTTTTTCCAACATAGTCGCCAGATAGCCTGAAAACTCCTCTTTCATCTGCCCTCTCACACGGGGAGAGGCTTTAATGCCATTAGTTATGATTACACTGCTGTCAGGAAAAAACACCAACGCCTTGTCTCCGACATAGGAGGAATTCTTCGTAACACCCGCAAGAATTTCTGTATGATAAAGAGTCTGCACACTCAATGCTTTAGCACTATCATATAATTTATCGTCATATGTGTATTTAACGGCAGAACACCCTTGGACAGAAAGCGCGAGCATAAGTAGCAGCGCATATTTTGTAATGGCGTTCATCTATTTCCCTCCTGTAAACAATAAAATGGGTACGATAGGCAGCAGAATACAGCCACCTCACAAAAAAAAGCAGCCCCCGAAGGCCGCTTTTTTACTTCAACTGATGCCGATGGACAGACTCGAACTGTCGACCTTCGCATTACGAATCGGCACACGCTGCCATGATTTTGAATCAGATGGCATAGGGCGCTTACGAGCAAAACCGCGACTTAATAGCTTCGCCGGCGGGCAATACGTCATGCGAACATACGACATCTTTTGGTGCTAAACCGTGTTCGCCGTGTTCGCGCCGTGACCCGCACTACACGGAACCAACGCATGAGGTTCAAGATAACACGAGACCCACGTCGGGAGGGCGCTCACACCCGAAAGAGGCAAATCCATCCTCTACGCCGACAGCGAGCTGTGCGACGTTTGCCTGATCGTCACGCCAACGAAGCGCAGCTTCTACGTGCAGCCCCTCGTCAATGGGAAGCAGGCTCGCACGAAGCTTTGCGAGCATCCATTGATAGACGCAAAGCAGGAG
>JAITVD010000007.1 GCA_031285965.1 Azoarcus sp. | reverse complement strand
TAGCCCGACTGCGGTTTTGCGGAACCCTGGAGCCGCCGAATGGCGGCGGAACGCATACAGTCCTGTTATATGACGTTGCGCCGTACTCCATTATTTTTTACTATGAACAAAAATAATTCCTTTTGATTCTACAGATATAAGACTATTAAATCTTTCCTGTTCTTTAATCATTGAAAAAATTGTTCCGATATTTTTGTGGTATTATTCGTCAAACTGCATGCCCTGTTTCCATGTTTCTACAGGTGTGAATTTTACCCCTTTGGGATTAATTGCCATGATTTTATCCACAACGGATTTATGTACCAAATGCGTCGGGTAATCCTCTTTCATTCGGAAAAATAACCGTTTTTCCAATGGTACTTTGGACAGTTTTTCGGGCGAAAGTACGATTTTTCGTATCCACGACACTTTCTCTGTGCGCGGACTTATTTCACAGTCCGATTTCTCCAAATCCATGCACTCCACATGATTATAATTGTGCATAAGCCAATATCCGTCAATCCCTGTTCCCTTTTTTACTTCTATCGAAGCGGGGATAAACTGCACATTGTACAATTCAAGTGGTTCAAGAATGGCATACAAACTATTCTCAAATGCAAGAACATCCGCAACGCTGTGAAAATTGACCAATTCTGGTTTCTTTGGCTTGGGAGCAGCACAACACATTTCTATTTTTTGTATTGAGAAATCAGGAATGTCTTCGAGAAAAATATCCCCATCATCAATATCCTTATAATCCAATATGGGATAATTCGGATTATTATCGTTGTCTATCAAATAATATTCAAAATTATTTGTCATACTTATATACTATTTGTCTTTTATTATTTTGTCAATAATTATTTTTCAGTTCTTAAAAATTTTAGGCGCAATGTCATATAACTTGTGTATACCCGCCATAAAACTGCCGGTATACCCCCAAAATCGGGTGTATACCCGCCATAAAAGTTCGTTTTATTTTCCCCCCCGGCTGCCTTACAGGGTGTCGAACGGCGAGACGACATTTTGGATGCTCCTTGTGCTGACGTGCGTGTAGATTTCGGTGGTTTTGCTGCTTTTGTGTCCCAGAAGCTCCTGAATGTACCGCAAATCCGTGCCGCTCTCAAGCAGGTGCGTGGCGTAGCTGTGCCGCAACCAGTGCAGCGAGACGGGCTTGCGGATGCCCGCTTTCTGTACGGCCTGTTTCAGCACGTTTTCCAAGCTCTTTTCGCTGTATTTCTCACCATCGGTTTGCCCTTCAAACAGCCACCCTTGCGGTCGGTGCGCCTTGTAATACTCGCGTAGCATTTCTATCAGTTTTTCCGAGATGGGCGTAATCCGGTCTTTTTTGCCCTTTGCCTGACGGATTATCAATATGTGCCGACGGCTATCCACGTCGGACGGCTTGAGGTTCAGCAGTTCGCTGCGCCGCAGCCCGCAGGCGTAAATCAGGCTCAGCATTGCCCTGTGTTTGATATTGCCATGCGCTTCCAGTATCAGTTTGACTTCTTCTTTGCTCAATACGGCGGGCAGGGTTTTGGCATGTCTGGGGCGGTGGACTTTGGCTACTTCAAGCCGACGATTTTCCAGTGTTTTGAAAAAAAGTTTGATGGCGCTGACGGCCTGATTTTGATATGACTCCGAAAGTTTCCGCTTCAAAACATAGTCGTTGTTGAATCGGACAACATCGCGGTTATCGATTTCGCGCAGCGCCTTGCCGGAAACAAACCTTAAAAAAACAACAACTGCATCGGCATAGGCTTTTACCGTGTTCCGGCTGTAGCGTTTAGAGCGCAGCCATTGCACAAACTGCTCAACGCGCTGTTGCGTATCTTCGCTTAACGCGGGCTTTAAGTTTTGCTCCGTCTCCATGCCAACCATATCGCGGGAATTTCATTTATTCTACTCTAGCAAAATAGCATATATCAATATTCATCAAACATTTTCTGTATCGCCTCCGCCTTGCGCGTTCGGGTAAGCGCCAATTGCAGGAGCACCCTTGCTTTTTGCGGATTGAGCGCGCCCGCCGCGACAAAGCCGAAGCGGTTGTCATCGACTTCCACGTTGCGCAGCGTCAGTCCGGCGGCAACGCGGGAGGCGCGCACGACAATGACGCCGCGCCCGGAAGCGTCGGCCAGCGCGGCCAGCACGTCGCGGTGCACGTTGCCGCTGCCCACGCCAGCGGAAACAATGCCCCGGCAGCCCGCATCGACCAGCGCCTTCACTGGCGTCGCCGAAGCGCCCGCATGACCATAGACGATGCCCACAGCGGGCAGCCTGTCCAAGCCGGACACATCGAAAACGAGCCGTTCCGGGGAAAGCGCGGCCCGCTGCCCGTAATGGATGCGCCCGTCGGCCAGTTGTCCCACAGCGCCCGCATTGGGCGCGGCAAAGGCGGACAGAGACAAAGATGAAACCTTGGCGACATCGCGCGCTTCAAACAGGCTGCCGTGCATCACGACCAGCACGCCGCGCCCCGCCGCGCTGGGATGCGCCGCCACGGTCACGGCATCAAGCAGGTTGGTCGGCCCGTCCGCGCCCGGCGAACCAGCGGGACGCATCGCGCCCACGAGGACGACGGGCTTGGGGCTGCGAACCGTCAAATCGAGAAAACAGGCGGTTTCTTCCAGCGTGTCGGTTCCGTGGGTAATCACGATTCCGTCCGTAGCGGGGTCAGCCAGCAGGGCATTGACCCGGTGCGCGAGCTTGAGCCAGACAAATTCATCCATGTCCTGCGAGCCGATGTTCTCTACCTGCTCGCCACTCAAATCGGCCAGCCCGCGCAAGGCGGGCACAGCGCCCAGCAGCGCCTCGATGCCGAGCACGCCCGCACGGTAGCGCGGCCCCGTGCTCGCCAGCCGTCCGGCAATGGTTCCGCCCGTGGCCAGCACATAGACTTTGGGACGGCCACGCAGCAGCCTCGCGCTTGGCTCGATTGGGTCGGTCTCCCCAGCCCTGCCAGCTTGCGCGGCGGAGAAGCCCATCATCTTTTTCAGCTTGCCAAAAAACGTCATCACAACCTCTTTATCGCGCCGCGTTCGATTAAATCCCGGAAATAGTAACTGAACAGAACAATGCGCGTATTCATGACATTATTGCCGCGAAACCCAAAAAAGACCGCTTGCGGGGTTATGCCCAGTATCGGTATCGTTGTGGCTGGCATTTTTGTCCCGAAACGCCCGCGCATCATCCGTCAGGAGGCACACATGGAATGGTGGCATTGGATTGTTGCCGGAATCGCGCTGGTTCTGCTGGAACTGGTGATTCCGTCATTCTTCGTGCTCTGGTTTGGGCTGGGGGCGCTCATCGTTGGGCTGCTGACGCTTATTGCGCCCAGTTTTCCGCTCACCGGGCAAATTCTGCTCTGGGCCATCGCGTCCGCCGTCATGACGGTGCTGTGGTTCCGCGTTTTCAGCCGCTTCCGCGATAAAACCCAGATTGGCACTGCCGGAGGGGACATCATCGGCGAAATCGGCTTGCTGGTCGCCGATACGGCTCAGTTCGGGCGCGGCAAAGTGCGTTTCCAGCGCCCGGTGCTCGGCGCGGAAGAATGGCCCTGCACGTCGGATGCCGAAATCCCCGCAGGCACTCGCGTAAAGCTCATCTCCGTCGAAGGCAATTTTTTCAAGGTCACACGCGCCTGAACGCAATTCACAATTGAGGCGCGATTTTCGTCATTTCCGTCATTTTTCATCCACAGGAACTTTTTCCCATGAACATCGAAGCAGGCTTTATCGTCACCATTGCCATTCTGGCGCTGGTTTTCGTGACCGTCTCCAAGGGGATGCGCATCGTGCCGCAAGGCACGGAATGGATTGTCGAGCGCCTTGGCAAATATCAATGCACTTTGCTGCCCGGCCTCAATTTTCTGATTCCCTATCTGGACAAAGTCTCCTACAAGCTCGTCACCAAGGACATCATCCTCGACGTGCAGCAGCAGGAAGTCATCACCCGCGACAACGCGGTCATCTTCATCAACGCCGTCGCTTTCATCAAAGTCACCAATCCGGTCAAGGCGGTCTATGGCGTTACTAATTTTTCGGAAGCCATCCGCAATCTCATCATGACGACCTTGCGCTCCATCGCGGGCGAAATGGAACTGGACAGCGCGTTGTCCTCACGCGACAAAATCAAGGCGCGGCTGCGCGAGAGCATTGCCGATGAGGCAATCGACTGGGGGCTGACGGTGAAATCGGTCGAAATCCAAGACATCAAGCCTTCGCCTTCGATGCAAAAGGCAATGGAATTGCAGGCGGCGGCGGAACGCGAGCGCAAGGCGATGGTCACGCGCGCGGAAGGGGAAAAGCAAGCGGCCATTCTGGAAGCCGAAGCGCGGCTCGAATCCGCCCGCCGCGACGCTGACGCGCAGGTCACGCTGGCCGAGTCTTCCGCCGAATCCATCCGGCGCGTCACGGCTTCCTTGGGTTCGGAGCCAACGCCCATGCTTTATTTGCTCGGGGAGAAGTACATTTCCTCAGTCCAAAAGCTGGCGGCATCGGAAAATGCCAAGGTAGTGCTGCTGCCCGCCGACATTCAGGAGGCCATCGGCGGGTTGATTGGCAAAGCCATCCGCCCTAACGGACTGGCGTAGCGGAGTTTCGCGCCCGCGCCGAAGGAAAAGCGGCCTGAGCTAAAACAACGACTCCCTCACCGGGAACATGGAGCCGACCATGCAAGAATTCGAGGCACAAGTACGGGCTTTAGCAGCCCGGATTGAGCAGGAGCTTGAAGAGGGGCATCTGAACTTTCCCACCTCGATGGAGATTTCGCTGCGCATCAAGAAACTTGCCGACGACCCGGCATCCTCCATCGACGAGATTGTCGTGTTCGTGCGTGCCGAGCCGGTACTAAGCGCCAAGGTCATCCGCATGGCCA
>JAITVD010000041.1 GCA_031285965.1 Azoarcus sp. | reverse complement strand
ATCCGCGCCAAGGCCGCGACGGACGCGAGGGCGCAGGGCCTCGACAGCAAGAAGCTGCTCGGCCACGCATCCGATTCCGCCCACATGCGCTACCTGAGGTCGAAAGAAATCCCGGTCGCTGAACCCGTCAGCCTGAAACGGACTTAGACATTTGCGCAAATTCTTAGACAAAACGACCCGAAACGCCCGTGTTTACTGCTGTTATAGAGTCTGCGTTAGAATTTTATATTTTATCAGCTTGACTGCCCCGCCAATGGTCGATGTTCAAAAGAAGGTTCTCATCGAATACACACCCGCGCAGATGTTCGACTTGGTCGATAGATGCGAGGACTATCCCCAATTCCTGCCGTGGTGCAACAACGTTCAGGTAACAGCGCGCACCGAGGACATCACCGCCGCTACGTTGCACGTCAACTATCACGGCATCAAAACCCATTTCAGTACCGAGAATGCCAAGCGTTACCCCGGCGAGATGCTGATTCGCCTCACAGACGGTCCCTTCACGCGCCTCGACGGCGGCTGGCGCTTTACGCCCCTTGGAGAAACCGCCAGCAAAGTGGAACTGGAACTGCATTATTCATTTTCCAACCGCCTCCTCGAAAAAGTCCTCGGCCCCGTGTTCGGCCACATCGCCAATACGCTTGTCGAAGTGTTCGTCAAACGCGCCGGACAGGTTTACGGGGGCAAGAAACAATGAGCGGCGAATTCATCGAAATCGAAGTCATCTACGCCCTGCCGCATCATCAGGATGTCATTATGGTGAAAGTGCCGGAAGGCGCGACCGTGCGCGAAGCGGTAGAAGCCTCGGGGCTGCTGCTCAAATACCCGGAAATTGAACTGGGCGAACGTAACAAGCTCGGCATCTATGCCAAGCCCGCCAGAGCTGATACCGTTTTGCGCGAATTTGACCGCGTGGAAATCTACCGCCCGCTGATTGCCGACCCTAAAGCAGTCCGCAAGCAACGTGCCGAAGAAGGCAAGGTGATGAAACGCGGAGGTGGCGCGGCTCAATAAGGCAGGGATGCCCGCCAAACGTTATTTCCCGTCACAAAGCGCCTTGATTTGCTCTTCGGCTCGCGCCATCTCGGCAGCCCGTTCCTCGTCATCCAGAACCTTGCGCCCGCCGCTTTCCGTCGGCAAGGCGATGCGCTGACCGCTTTTCAGCGCGGCAAGCTGGCTGCGGGCGCGTTGGCAGCCTTGTTCCTGCTGCGCTTTGCGGGCTGCGTCCTTTTCCGCTTTCTCCCGCGCTTCGGCAGCCGCAGCGCGGCGCTTGCGGAATTCTTCTTCGCGCAGGTCAGCTTGGCTCTTCTTTTCCTGAGCGGGCGCGGCGGCATTCTTGGGTTCAGCGTCGGTTTCCCCGTTTTCCACGCTCTCGCCTTCCGCCGCGTCAGGTTCCGGTTCGATGATGGCCGCCGGCGGTGGCGCGGGACGGCTGGCTTTCTGCATCTGGACACCGGACTGGCTCGGCGGAGGCATGTCCGAAAAATGCGTTTTGCCGTCCTTGTCCTTCCATTGATAAATCTGGGCGCTGGCGGACAGCGCGACAGACAGCCCAAAGATGAGTGCGGCAAACCGAACCGAGCATTTCACTTTTCTTCTCCCGTCGTGCGGCTTACATGGCCAAGCAGAGCTTTGTATAATGCTCATTTGGCAGAAAGGAAATAAGTCATGCGTGTGATCCATAAGGCGCTGACATTCGATGATGTCCTTCTCGTTCCCGCCCATTCGGCAGTGCTGCCGCGCGACGTCGGGCTGGGTACGCAGGTCAGCCGCAATATCCGCCTCAACATCCCCCTTGTGTCCGCAGCGATGGATACCGTGACCGAATCTCGGCTCGCCATTGCGCTCGCGCAGGAAGGCGGCATCGGCATCGTGCACAAGAATCTCGCCCCGGCGGCGCAAGCTGCCGAAGTGCACAAAGTCAAGCGTTACGAATCCGGCGTGCTCAAAGACCCCGTGACCATCCCGCCGTCGATGAGCGTGGGCGATGTCATCGCGCTTCAGCGTCGGCATCGCTTTTCTGGCATTCCCGTGGTCGAGGGACGAAAAGTGGTCGGCATCGTCACCAGCCGCGACACCCGTTTTGAGACCCTGCTCGACCAGCCCGTGCGCGCAATCATGACGCCGCAGGAACGCCTCGTGACCGTGCGCGAGGGCGCAAGCCTCGATGAAGCGCGCGAACTGCTGCGCGTGCACCGCCTCGAACGTGTGCTCGTGCTCAACGACGCGGGCGAGCTTTGCGGCCTCATCACGGTCAAAGACATGATGAAGGCCACCGAATACCCGCTTGCCTCCAAAGACGAACAAGGCCGTCTGCGGGTGGGCGCGGCGCTCGGCGTGGGCGCGGGAACCGAAGAACGCGCCGAGCATCTGGCCGAGGCCGGAGTCGACATGCTCGTCGTCGACACCGCGCACGGACATTCGCAGGGCGTGCTCGACCGCGTGACATGGGTCAAGAAGCATTTCCCGAACATCGACGTGGTGGGCGGCAACATCGCCACCGGCGAAGCGGCGCGGGCGCTCGTCGATGCCGGGGCGGACGGCGTGAAAGTCGGCATCGGTCCGGGTTCCATCTGCACCACCCGCATCATCGCGGGGGTCGGCGTGCCGCAAATCACCGCGATCGACCTCGTTGCCAACGCGCTGGCGGGCACAGGCGCCCCTCTCATCGCCGATGGTGGCATCCGCTTCTCGGGCGACATTGCCAAGGCCGTTGCTGCCGGAGCCAATTGCGTGATGCTCGGCGGGCTTTTTGCTGGAACTGAAGAGGCTCCCGGCGAAACGGTGCTCTTCCAAGGCCGTTCGTACAAAGCCTACCGAGGCATGGGTTCGCTCGCCGCGATGGAAAAAGGCGCGGCTGACCGTTACTTTCAGGACAGTTCCTCCAATATCGACAAGCTCGTTCCCGAAGGCATCGAAGGCCGCGTACCCTATAAAGGGCCAGTCACGGCGGTCATCCACCAGCTTATGGGCGGGCTGCGGGCGTCGATGGGCTATCTTGGCTGCCCCAACATCGCCGCCATGCACGAGCGGGCGCAATTCGTCCAGATTAGTTCTGCCGGAATGCGCGAATCGCACGTCCACGACGTGCAGATCACCAAAGAAGCGCCCAATTACCAAATCAGCTAACGCTCCCTTCTCCCCTGCGGGCGGCGCACAGCCGCCCTTCCCTCTTCCCCAGAAGCTCTCGTCATTACGCACATGCCCCACCAGAAAATCCTCATCCTTGACTTCGGCTCGCAGGTCACGCAGCTCATTGCCCGCCGCATCCGCGAAGCCAGCGTCTATTGCGAAATCCATCCCAGCGACGTGAGCGACGCATTCGTCCGCGACTTCGCGCCGCAGGGCATCATCCTGTCCGGCAGCCACGCCAGCGCCTATGAGGATCACGAGCTTCGCGCCCCGCAGGCCGTGTGGGAACTGGGCGTGCCAGTGCTCGGCATCTGCTACGGAATGCAGACGATGGCCGTGCAGCTTGGCGGCGAAGTCGCCTGGTCCGACACGCGCGAATTCGGCTATGCCGAGGTGCGGGCGCATGGCCACGGCCCGCTGTTCGGAAAGTCCGCCGATTTTGTCGATGCTAGAGGCCACGGCATGTACAAAGTGTGGATGAGCCACGGCGACAAGGTGACGAAGCTGCCACCGGGCTTCGCCCTCATGGCATCCACCGAAAGCTGCCCGATTGCCGGAATGTTCGACGCGGCGCGGCGCTACTTTGCCGTCCAGTTCCACCCCGAAGTCACGCACACCGTCCAAGGCGCGACCATGCTCGCCCGCTTTGCGCGGGACATCTGCGGCTGCGCGGGCGACTGGAAAATGGGCGACTACATCAATGAAGCCATCGCACGCATCCGCGAGGATGTCGATGAAGAGGAAGTCATTCTCGGCCTGTCCGGCGGCGTTGATTCGTCCGTAGCCGCCGCGCTCATCCATCGCGCCATTGGAGACCAGCTCACCTGCGTGTTCGTTGACCACGGTCTGCTGCGCCTGAACGAGGCTCAGATGGTCATGGAGATGTTTGCCGGACGGCTGAACGCCAAAGTCATCCACATCGACGCTTCGGTGCAGTTTTTGTCAAAGCTCGCGGGCATCACCGACCCGGAACGGAAGCGCAAAATCATCGGCCACGAATTCATCGAGGTTTTTCAGGCCGAAGCCCGAAAACTCAGCAACGCCCGCTGGCTCGCGCAAGGTACGATTTACCCCGACATCGTCGAATCCGGCGGCACTAAAGCGCGTAAGACAGCCACCATCAAAAGCCACCACAACGTCGGCGGCCTGCCCGAAACCCTCGGCCTCAAGCTCTTGGAACCCCTGCGCGAACTCTTCAAAGATGAAGTGCGCGAACTGGGCATCGCGCTGGGCCTGCCGCCAGATGCGGTCTACCGTCACCCCTTCCCTGGCCCCGGCTTGGGCGTGCGCATCCTGGGCGAAATCAAAAAAGACTACGCGGACATGCTGCGCGTCGCTGACGCCATCTTCATCGACGAACTGCGCTCCACGGTCGAGCCGCACAGCGGCAAAAACTGGTATGACCTCACCAGCCAAGCGTTTGCCGTTTTCCTGCCCGTCAAAAGCGTCGGCGTTATGGGCGACAGCCGCACCTACGAATACGCCGTGGCGCTCCGCGCCGTGCAGACCACCGACTTCATGACCGCAGACTGGGCGGAACTCCCTTGGCCGCTCCTCAAGCGCGTCTCCAACCGCATCATTAACGAAGTGCGCGGCATCAACCGCGTCACCTACGATGTTTCCAGCAAACCGCCCGCGACGATTGAGTGGGAGTGAGGTGGCGGTTGGCAATAAGATATGGCTCGCCGTTGTAGTGCATCCAGAAACATTCTTCACGACGGCCCCTCCGCGCTCGCCGCCATGCAGGGACACGTACTGGCGCAAGCCAGCATCGCCGGGACGTACACTCTGAACCCTGATCTGGCAGGGGCGCGGCTCCAGTCTCCTTTCGGGAATTGGGGGGGATCGCCTGGGGGGGATCGCCTAGAACGAAGCTGCGTGATGGGAGGGGCGGGCATGCATTGCGCACGCAATGAGAAAGCCCCCGTCCGGCAGGCTTGCGGGGCTGCGGGCGGGGGCTTCTTGGATGGGTGCCTGGCGGTGTCCTACTTTCGCGGGCGC
>JAITVD010000035.1 GCA_031285965.1 Azoarcus sp. | reverse complement strand
AATAATCAGGCACATTAGAAACAGAAGCAACAAAGCTCTCCCAAGAATGCCTTTTCAGTATCAGCTTATGAAGCCGTTCAGCGCGGCACAGGGCTTCCGCAGGGTTCTCCACAATGGCTTTTAATGCCTGCTCATAGTCATCGACCGTGGGCTGCTCCGTCAACGGATAGCCCGTATCCTCGCTAATCAGCTCGCCGACGCCGCCCACTGTTGGGGCAATGATCGGTATGCCCAGTGCACCGACTTCAAGCAGGACATTAGGCAGCCCTTCCCAGCGTGAAGTAAACAGAAAGGCGTCAAAATCAAACCGTTCCAGCCATTCAAGGGGCGATGAGAACGGCCCTTCATAGCTCAGATTAGGAAGGTCGGGCAATTCTCCGCCCTGATCCAGAACAGCTTGGCCGAACAGCCTGAAATCCGCAAAAGCGCACTGCCTAACAATATCAAGAAACATATCCACACGTTTTTGCGCATCCAAGCGTCCTGCCCACAGCACTTGCGGACGCCGCGAAGATTGCACAAGCCTTTCGTTCAGCATCCTACGACGCTTGGACAGGCATTCTATTCCAACATCCGCTTGGTCACGGCTCAGTAACCGGCAAGGCTGATACAGCACCGCCATTCTGGATTGTTCTTCTGATGCAAACTGATACTCGGACATCGCGTCCGCCAGGAAACGTTGGTTATCGGATAGCAAACCCGACAGAAAGGGCATTCCTTTTTTCAGAAAATTGGCCGCGTAGCCGATTTTGCCCTGTCCATCGGGAGCAAACTGGAACATGAAGATGCTGGCAAAAAGGCGGGTGTATTTCCGCAGGCGTGCGCCCTCTTCTAAAATCAGGTTCCAAGCCACTTCACTGTTGATGTTGTGAAAAACATCCGGCTGAACAGCCGCCAGCAGGTCATGCAGCAACGATTGTTTGCGTGGATAACCGGGTTCATCAAGGTAATCGTCCAGAACCAGCAACAGGACGCCATCTGGTATTTTCATCTGTTCGCTGACCAAATTGCGGTCTGTGACCAGCAGCAAGACGGATTGTTTTGGCCGAAGCTCGCGCAACGCACGGCAGAGATTGAGGGCGACCATTTCTGCGCCTCCTGTCGCCAGGAAAGGCAGGGCGATCCAGTGGCACAACGGGCCATATAGTTTGGCGTGTTCGCCCATTGCCTGGAGGATTCGCGTCAGTCTGGTTTCATAGCCGCTGTCCCAAGCCATCCCCTTCGAGATGGGGGCAGATGTGGCAGCGGCGACACCCTGAATGAGTGCGGCGGGATTACACCCTTTTCTCAGAGCGAGAAACAATGGTGTTATTTGCAGTGCAAAGCGAAAAAACAAAATTAACAGATGCCATTTTTGCAATTGCAATTGCATGCGACGCAGTATTTGCAGGGTAGCTACATTGCCTACCGTATCAAAACATCCATGTCGAAAAAAACGTAAAAATACTCTAAAAGGACGGGTAATTCGCCAAGATCGGCTACATAAAACCTGCGCTAGCTGCTTTGCCAAAGAATCGGCTAAAGAATCATTTGAACTTACAAAAAAGTTATTTCTGTATTTATAACGCCGTTCAAGAAAACCACTAGACTGCTGAACAAAAACGCCCGCTTTTTTTTCAATTCCATTTAACACAGACAATAAATAAGCTGATCGCGATGCCTTATCGAATAGCTCAGCAGTTTCGCCCAGCCCAAACGGTAACGGCACTTCTGGATCGCCAACGCTATTCAGCCAATCCCCGGAAACCAGCCGCTGCGCTTCCTGAACTGAACGAATCAAGTACATTTGGGCTGAATTGACATCGTGGCGATTCATGGCAAAGACAGACAGCCAATAAAGCGCGTCCATGACCTTGTTTCCAAGTATCGGAGAAAAAGCAGCAACATCCCGGCTAGCGCATTCCGTGAAAAACGCCGTCGCATCATCAAACCGCCCCTGCTTCCTTGCAAGCTCACCGCCCGCGAAAAGCAGCGAGACTTGCCAACGAAGCTGATGGGGCATGGAATTGGGAATCGCGGCATAGCGCCATATTTCCGCCTCCAGATGCTTTAGCGTTTCCACCGATATTTCCGTCGCTTCCATACAGGCATAAATACGCCCGCACAACGCCGCGCCGTAATCCACGGATTCCGGTTCTGCTGACACCAGAACGCGCTCCTGCATTGAGGCCAGCAACTGCGGGGAACGGGCACGCATTCCAATGGAAATCATGCCCTTTACAAGCCAAGGATTCTTGTAGTCGCGCCCGAACGCAGCCACATGAAAATCGGGAGAGTCTGGCAGTGTCCAGCAGGTTTCCTCATAGGGCACATCCGCGCCGTCCACCGGATCCGACATGCCCAGCAGCAAAACCCATTCGGATTCCTCCTGCGGAACGCTGTCCACAGGCACTGTCACCCATTTTCGGGCGTCATGGAGACACTTCATCGCTCCGCCAGCGGTTTGTAGGAAACCTTCCTCAAGCAGGAAAAAAGTGCCGCACTCCGCTACCAAACGCTCCCATGCATAAACATGCAAATGGTGCGGATTCGGGTCTTTGCCTGTTTCGTCCACCCAATTGTTGGGGGCGCAGACCATCACGCGCCCCGCAGGTGTCAGCACGCGCTTTAGTTCCCGCAGGTAGGCGGCAGGTTCTGGCACATGCTCGATAGTTTCAAACGCGGCGATAAAATCCACGCTGTGGTCGGGAATAAAATCAAGCGCCTGCGCGTTGCCGACCCGAAACTGAACCGCCTCCGCGCTGCTGTAGTGCACATTGGCGTAGGCAATGCCAAAATCACTCAAATCCACGCCCAGCACAGATTTCGCTTGCGAAGCGACATAAAGAATATGGCTGCCATAACCCAATCCACACGCGACATCCAGCACCCGATCTCCGGGGCGGATGAATTCCGCCGCCCTGTGGTAGCGAATACAATGCGCGTCGCTACGCCTGCCGGACTCGCGCAGCATATCCATCAGCATCCGTTCTGCCGAAAGCACACCAAGGCCATAGTCTTTTAGAGCATCTGCGGAGACTTTTTCCAGCGGAATAAAAATCTGCGGACCGTCCTCATTGAGCGCCTCGTAGGGATTGACGCGGTAATACAGCGGATGCTTACGGAAGCCCGCCTCAAAACAGCGTGCTTCCCACCAAGCGCGATCCCTGACCGTCAGGCGACCGTCGCCCTCCGTTGTCGTGACGCGCAGAAAAACATAACGGGACGCGACGCGGCGCATCTCGCGCAGGGCGGCAGGCACATCGTCAGGCGTCAGGCATTCCAGCACGCCAATGGCTGACACCGTGTCGAAGCGTCCGTCCGGAAAGGGCATGGACAATACCGAGGCTTCAAAAAAACGATTCGGATAGTGCGTTTGGGCGCGGCGAATCGGCACAGGCGAAACATCGAGACCTACTGCGTCCAGCCCACGGTTGAGCAGCGCCCCCACAAGAAAACCCGCGCCGCAGCCCACATCCATGATGGAACCGTATCCGCAGGTTTCAGCAATGCTTGCGGCAATCCCGGTAAAATTCCCGCTCACCTCATTGGCATGATCCGGGCTTTTCCACCAAGTGTCGTAAATCTGTTTGTAGTCCGTCTGTCTTGCCACGCTCATTTCCATCTGGCGATCATGCGCAAATCGCACAGCCCGTTAAAATAGTTTTCGTCTCTGCGGATGAGCGCCTGAAAGAAGGCAGCTTCATCCATCCAGTGCAGCATGCGCTGGCTCGTGTAATCCGGGCGGTCTTCATGGGAAACCGACGCTTGTACCTCATACAGGTTTGGCCCTAGCGTACAGTCGCATTCCAGCCAAACATGAAAACGCTCGCCGACATGAACGCAGCGTTTCCAGAACACTTCGCCCTCGCAGTTGCCCGTCAGTGTCCGCATATCCTGGTTCAACGTGCCCCATGAATAAATCTTGACACCCTCACGGTTACGGATGCGTATTCCTACGTTGAGATGATCCGTTTCGATACGGGAGGCGCATTCGACCCGGATACGGATGAGGTCGCCTGAATAGAAAACCGTGCAGAGTTCGCCGTCACGGCCAAACGTTTTGACAGAAACAATCTCGACCCCGCCATCTCCAAAAGAAAACTTGTCCGCGCGGCTTGCGTCCAATGACGATTTGTCTACTTCCGCTTCCTGTGCGGCTTCATTTGATGCTGCCGGAGCCTCCGCTTTCGTGTCGGGAACGAGCCGCGCGAAATAGGCGGATTCTTCTTCGTGCAACAGCTTGCGGTACGCCAGCAAGACCTGGGCGGAAGTCCCTATCTCTGCCATGCGCCCATCCTTCAGCAAGACGGCACGCTGGGTCAGCGTCCGCACGCTTTCCTGATCGTGTGAAACGAACAGCAGGGTTACGCCGTCCGCGCGCAGCTTTTCGAGACGACTGAAACAGCGTTTCTGAAAAAGAGCGTCCCCGACGGCCAGCGCCTCGTCGACGATCAGGATGTCAGGGTCAATCTGAACCTGTACGGCAAACGCCAGCCGCAGCAGCATACCGCTGGAATAAGTTTTCACTGGCTGCTCAAGATGGCCGCCAATATCGGCGAACGCGGCAATCCTGTCGAAACGCTCATCGACCTCGTCACGTGTCATACCAAGCAGCATGGCATTGAAGTAGACGTTCTCCCGTCCAGTGAAGTCAGGATTGAAGCCGGAACCCAGCTCAAGCAGCGCGGCAATCCGCCCGCGCGTTTCCACCACGCCAACAGTCGGGGAGAGCGTTCCCGCAATTAACTGGAGCAGCGTACTCTTGCCGCTGCCGTTGCGCCCGACGATGCCGAACGCTTCCCCTTTGCGGATTTCAAACGAAACATTCCGGAGCGCCCAAAACTCTTGAAAATAGGATAAAGGCGAAACGCCGACAAACCGCTGGAGCGCCGGTAGGACAAACTGCTTCAGGCGTTCGCGTGGCGTGGCGTAAATTTCGTACCGCTTGCCAAGGCTGTCAACGCGGATGGAATGGCCATCAAATGACATCCGCAAATCCTTTTCGCGTTTTCTGGAACCAAGCGAAGCCGAGCCAGGCAATGACGGACGCTACGGTTAAATAACCGCCCCAGTGCAGCCAGTTAATCGATGTTCCCCAGTACATGACCTCCCGCGCCTGTTCAACGGCAATCGTGACGGGGCTGAGGCGCACCACCGATTGCAATTCAGCGGGAAGAATACTGATCGGATAAAAAATAGGCGACAAAAACATGAGCATCGGCACGAGCGTGACAACCACTTGGGACACGTCGCGCAAATAAACGCCCAGTGCCGCAAGACACCATGAAAAACCCAGCGTCAGGAGCGCCAACGGCAGCAGCACGACGGGGAGCAGCAATACCCCGGCATGTGGAATACCAAAAACAATGACATAAAATCCCAGCCAGACCAGAAAACTGATGAACAGATGGAAGCCCGCGCCGCCCATTGCGACGACCGGAAGCAGTTCCAGCGGGAAAATCACTTTCTTGACGTAATTGACGTTGGAAAGCACTAGGCTCGGCGCACGGTTGATACATTCCGAGAAAAAGTTAAAAACGAGCAATCCCGAAAACAGGACAAGCGCAAATTCCGCCTTTGACCCGGAACCGCCCGCCCAACGCGCCCGAAAAACCACGCTAAAGAAAAAAGTGTAGACGGCCAGCATCAATAATGGATTGAAAAACGACCAGAGAATACCCAGAAACGAGCCTTTGTAGCGGCCAATGATTTCCCGGTGGATCAGCCCCCGCAAAAGCCCCCTATTCAGCCACAGGGAAACAATGATCGTTTTTGGGGAGGTGGAAAATTTCTGCATCGCGGGCTACTTTGACTACTATATGATCCTGCTATATGACGAACTTGACGCGCTGGCATCGGATTTTAAGCTGATTGTCGGCAATCTTCCAAGATACTTCCAAAAGTAGCGAGCCATGCTGGCGAGATGCCGACGCAGATGGCGCGGATGCCGGTGGCTGTCCCGACGAGCGTCATGCGTAACAAAAGCCGACGGGCAAACTACGATTTTCATGCCTTGGTTCCAAGCGCGAACGCAGAGATCGACATCTTCGTAGTACAGAAAAAATTTTTCATCAAACCCGCCAAGGCGGGCATACGCACCGCGACGGAAAAGCATGAACATTCCGGCGAACCAGTCCGGGCAGAACGGCGCGGAAGCCGCGTCAAAATGGATACGCCCATCCGAAAGGCGCAAGGCTTTTGCCAGCAAGCCCGGCAAGGTCGGGAAACGGCGGACGCTGTCTTCCGCCTTGCCCTGCGGAGACAGGACGCGGGGCGCGGAAATGTCAGCGTCGGTTTCCCGCAGGATGCCGAGAAGCCGCCCGAACGGATTTTCCGGCAAGGCAATATCCGGGTTCAGGACGCAAAAGAAATCCCCAACGCTCTGGCGGAAAGCCTGATTGTGGTTCGCCCCGTAGCCAAGCGGCGCGGGATTACGGATGACTTCTACCTGTGCGCTTTCAGGTAGCGCGAGGTTTTCCGGGATGTTCAGCGTCACCACGATTTTTGAAACTTCCGGGCATTCCAGCAGACGCGCAACCAAGCGGCGCACCATGTCGCCGTGCCCGTGGCTGACTACGGAGGCCGTAATCATCTAAACCCCGTTTCCCTGCTGCGGCGCTGAAAATTCCAGGCGCTCGCGCACATGTCCGCAAGGCCACGCCGCGCCTGCCAACCTAGTTCCCGCAAGGCTTTGCCGGGGTCGGCATAGCAGGCTGCCACATCGCCCGCGCGGCGCGGCGCAATCTGATAGGGAATGGCGCGCTCGCTGGCTTTGGCAAACGCTTCCACCATTTCCAGCACGCTGTAGCCCTGCCCCGTGCCAAGATTGATGGCGTGGCAGCCGGGATGCCCGCCAAGCCAGTCCAGTGCCGCCACGTGGCCTTCCGCCAAATCCATGACGTGGATATAGTCGCGCACCCCTGTGCCGTCCGGCGTTGGGTAATCGTCGCCAAAGACGGAAAGCGACGGGAGTTCCCCGGCGGCGACCCGCGCAACATAAGGCAGCAGGTTGTTGGGGATGCCCGACGGGCTTTCCCCGATCAGCCCGCTTTCGTGCGCGCCCGCCGGATTGAAATAGCGAAGACAGACAATGCGCCAGCACGGATCGGAAACGGACAGATCGCGCAGCATCTCTTCGATATGCAGCTTGGTACGTCCGTAGGGATTGGTTGCGGACAGCGGATGCGCCTCATCCAGCGGCAGATAGCGCGGTTCGCCGTACACCGTGGCGCTGCCGCTGAATGCCAGCGAGCACACCCCCGCGCGGGTCATGGCTTCCAGCAAGCTGACTGTGCCTTCGACATTGTTGGCGTAATACGCAAGCGGCTTCTGCGCCGATTCGCCCACCGCTTTCAGCCCCGCAAAATGCGCCACGGCATCAATTTCATGCCGCGTCAAGGCATCTGAAAGCGTTTGCGTATCCCGAACATCCGCCTGGATGAAAAGCGGCGCTTTGCCGACAATTTGCCCGATGCACCCTAGAACGCCCGCGTCGCTGTTGCACAGGTTGTCGTAGAGCACGACACGATGCCCCGCTTGGAGCAGCGCAACCGCCGTATGGCTGCCGATATAGCCCATGCCGCCTGTCAGGAGAACATTCATTGCAAAAGCGGCCTCAACCTGAAACCTAATCCTTCAAGAAACAAAACGCGCACGAAACGTGTCAATGTGAAATTGACTGCCCGTTTTTCGGGCTGCGCCCTACGGGCAATTCAAATGTTGCTGAACCATGCGACCAACTTTTCATAAAACGAAAAAGCCATCCAGACACGCTACCGCCCTACCGTGACACGCTCGGCATACGCGACAGTTCATTTCCCCAAAGGCGCAAAGAATAACTTCTTGGCATACCTTAAAGTAGGGGGGGGGGGACGGCAGTCTATACCTACTTCAACCCTATGACAACATCTAGGCCGCTTGACGTTCCGCGTTCCTCCCCGTGGAGGAAGAACGGCCGCGGGAATCAGCCTTTATTGAGCTTGCCGCCCGCCACGGGCAGCCCCTTGAGCTTGTTGAGCGCCTGGGACAATTGGTAGTCATCCTGCCCCCCAAACTCGAAAGGCTTGGGAGGCGGGGCGGCTTCGGCACGGATGTTGCTGACAGGCTTTGCGGGAAGACCGTCTTCCTTGGAGGGCTTGGCATCATCGGGGTCGAGGTCGTTGCCGAGATGCCTCTGGAGGTCGGCCTCGCGCAGGCGCTTCATCGAACCGCCCAGCGCGGATTCTTCGATGACGACATCGGGTTCGATGCCTTTTGCCTGAATCGAGCGCCCGCTCGGGGTGTAATAACGCGCCGTGGTGAGCTTAATCGCGGCGGAATTGCTGAGGGGAAGGGTAGTCTGCACCGAGCCTTTGCCAAAGGTGCGCATCCCCATGATGGTTGCCCGTTTGTGGTCTTGGAGCGCCCCCGCGACGATTTCGGATGCCGAAGCGGAGCCGCCATTTACCAGCACAATCATCGGCACTTCGCGCGCCCAAGACGGCAGCGCGCGGAGAAAGTCGCCGCTGTTGCCGTGTATGTAATCGCTCGCCGTGGCGCGGTATTCGCGGTGGGCGCCGGGAGTGCGCCCGTTGGTCGTCACCACCGTTGCGCCTTCTGGAAGGAAAGCGGCAGCAACGCCAATCGCGCTGTTGAGCAGCCCGCCGGGGTCGTTGCGCAGGTCGAGCACCAGCCCGCTGGGCTTGCCGTCTTTGGCCAGCTTGTTGAGGTGCTCGACAACCGACTTGGCGGTGTTTTCCTGAAATTGGGACACGCGCAGATACCCATAGCCCCGGTCGACCATTTTGGAGCGGACGCTTTGCACTTTGATGACTTCGCGTATCAGCGTGAGCGTGATGGGCTGCGGCTCCCCTTTGCGGGCCAGCGTCAGGGTAATTTGAGTTGCGGGCTTTCCGCGCATGAGCTTGACTGCTTCTTCGAGGCTCATGCCTTTGATGAGGGTTTCGTTGATTTTGACAATCATGTCGCCCGCCCGGATGCCGGCGCGGGAAGCGGGGGTGTCCTCAATCGGGGAGATGACTTTGACGAAGCCTTCTTCCATGCCAACTTCGATGCCCAGCCCGCCGAATTCGCCCTGAATGCCGTCCTGAAGCTCTTTCAGCGCCTCAGCGTCAAGATACGCGGAATGCGGATCCAGCCCGCTCAACATGCCGGAGATGGCTTGCGTAATCAGTTTTTTGTCTTCGACCGGCTCGACGTAATCGCGCTTGATGACGCTGAACACTTCGGCAAAGGCCCGCATATCCTCAACCGGCAAGGGCTGCGGCGCATGGAGCTTGTCGGCAACGGCGGAAAAATTCAGGCTGAGCATGATGCCGACGACAACGCCGCCCAGCATCACGCCGATTTGTTTCAGTTTGCTGCTTGACATGAAGTCTCCAAGAGAAAATTCACGGGTCATCTCAATCTCACCCATTGCATTGGGTCAATGGCTTGCCCCCGATGGCGAATTTCAAAGTATAGACCGGATTCTTGCTCCGATCCGCTTGCGCCGACGCTGGCAATGGCCTCACCTGTGCGCACGGCATCACCGGTTTCCTTAAAGAGGGTGTCATTGTGGCCGTATATGGACAGATAACCGCTGCCGTGGTCGAGAATGAGCAGATTGCCATAGCCACGCAGCCAGTCCGAGTAAACGACCGCGCCGTCACTCACCGCCCGCACGTTGGTTCCGTTGGCGGCGCGGATGAACACGCCCCGCCAGGCCGTGCCTTGTCCGGCGCGCGGCGCACCGAATCGGCCAATGAGTTCGCCCGCCACCGGAAATTTCAGCTTGCCGCGCAACTGCGCAAAACTCGCGCCATTTGCCGTTGCCGTAGGGACTTCCTGAACCCTGCCTACGATAGGCTCCGTCACGTTCCTGTCATTGACGCTCGAAGAACGCCCCGTTCCCCTGCTCGCCACGCTGCTTTGCCGTCCGCGCGCGCGGCTGCGTTCGCGCTTCGCAGCAGCTTCGCGCTTTGCGGCGGCGGCACGGGCAGCATTTTCAGCGGCTCGCTGCACCAGCCTATTGACGACTTGGGCCAAGCGTTCCTCGTCGGCCTTGAGCGCCGCCATCCGTTCCCGCTGCGTTTTCAGCGTCGTCTCGATTTTCCCCAAGGCTTCGCGGCGGTTCGTATAGGTTTCTTCCAGTTTTTCCTGACGCTTGCGGCGGTCATTTTCCAGACGGGACAGGTTTTCTCGGCGCACAGTGACCCGTTCGGCGTGCTCGGCCTTGAGCCGCAGGTCTGAGCGAAGCCCTTCGATCAGTTCGAGACGGGCGCGGCCAAGGCGCTCAAGGTAATAAGCGTCGCGCACAATCTGGTTTGGGTCTCGCTCGGCCAGCAGAGCGGCGACATCGCTTGCCGCGCCATAGATATAGTTGCGGCGCAGCCATTCGCCCAGTTCGTTTTGCCGAGCCGCAATGCGATCTTCAATCCCGCGCTGCGTCGTTTCAAGTTCGTCAAGCTGGCGGCTGGCCTCGGCGCGCTCGGAGACGGTTTGCCGCAAGGCGCGAGTGGCTTTCGAGACTTCGCGCTCTCCTTGCGCCACAGCTTGAGCCGCTTCGCTTTGCTGGGCTTCGGTTTTTTTTACGTCGCGCTGCAAATTTTCAAGGCGGCGCTCGATGTCTTTGAGTTCGGAACGCTTGACGTTGAGCTCGCCCTTGGCCTTGCCGCTTCCTGTTTTGGCTGCCCTGCTCGATTTGCTTTTCGTCTTTCTTGCTGCTGGTTTTTTGGCTGGGCTGGGCGACCGTCTTGCCGATTTGGCATTCTTGCTTGCCTTGGCGCTCTTGCTCGCCCCGCTTGTCGGCTTGGCCAGCAGCGGGTCGGCAAACCCCATCCCGCCCCAGATTGCCAGTGCGAAAACGCAGACCAGTACGTGCCTAACGAAAAAATCTTTCACGGCAAAAAGCGGGCGGATCAGCCCCCGGCCTTGCCCTGATTGACCACGGCAGCCTGCGCGGCGCGGATGGCATCCTCGTCGGCGAGGTAGTAGTTTTTGAGCGGGCGCAGGTTGGCGTCCAATTCATAAACGAGCGGCTGCGCGGTCGGGATGTTCAGCCCGACGATGTCCGCTTCGCTGATGTTGTCGAGATATTTGATGAGCGCCCGCAGGCTGTTGCCGTGCGCGGCAATCAGGAGTCGCTTGCCCGCGAGGATGTGCGGCGCGATGACGGCTTCCCAGTACGGCACGACGCGGGCCACGGTGTCGCGCAGGCATTCCGTGCGCGGAAACGCCGCTTTGGGAAGCAGCGCGTAGCGGGGGTCATCAACGGCAAGCCGGGGGTCGCCCTCTTCGAGCGGCTCGGGCGGAATATCGTAGGAACGCCGCCATGCCAGCACTTGTTCGTCGCCGTAGCGTGCCGCCGTTTCGACCTTGTTCAGCCCTTGCAGGCTGCCGTAATGGCGCTCGTTCAGCCGCCAGGAATGTTCGACCGGCAGCCAGAGGGCATCGAGTTCCTCAAGCACGACATTGAGCGTTTTGTTGGCTCGCTTGAGCACTGAAGTAAACGCCATGTCGAAGCGGTAGCCTTCGCGCTTGAGCAGTTGTCCGGCGACACGTGCCTCCTTGATGCCCTGTGCGGTCAAATCGACATCCGCCCAGCCAGTGAAGCGGTTTTCCTTGTTCCAAACGGATTCGCCGTGGCGAAGCAGCACAACCTTGAACATGGGCAGCAGTCCTGAAAAGAGGTTAAAAACGTTGGATGTATCTTATACTAACGGTTTCCGTGCCGCTTTTTCCCGCTGTTTTGAGGAAAAGCGGGCGATGCGCCTCGCATTCCTTATCAATATTACCCTTGGAGCATTCCTTACGTGGAGTTTCTGCAACAAAACCTGCTTTGGATCGCCTTGGCGGCGGCCTCGGGCGCGTGGCTGCTCGTTGAGACCATCCGCCATCAGCGCGACAAAACCCTGCTCACCCCCGTCGAAGCGACCTTGCTCATCAACCGCGAGGATGCGGTTGCGGTCGATGTGCGCGAGCTGGGCGACTATGAAAAGGGTCATCTGCCCAACGCCCGCCACCTGTCGCTTGCCGACTTTGAGCGTCGCGGCAAGGAACTCGAAAAATTCCGCGCCCGCCCGCTCATCCTCTACTGCAACAGCGGCGCGACCGCGACCAAGGGCATCGCCGCGCTGAAAAAGGCCGGATTCGAGAAGCTCTACAACCTGCGCGGCGGCATCTACGAATGGGAAAAAGCCGGATACCCCGTCACCCGCAAGAAAAAATGAACGAGACCGCCGCCATGCCCATGCCGCCCGTAAAAATGTACACAACCGCCATCTGCCCGTTCTGCCAGCGCGCCGAGCAGCTTTTACGCGCCCGTGGCGTGGCGGAAATCGAAAAAATCCGCATCGACCTTGATGATGCCCTGCGCGACGAGATGATGCGGGTCACTGGCCGCCGCACGGTTCCCCAGATTTTCATCGGCGATTATCATGTGGGCGGCTGCGATGACCTCTACGCCCTCGACGGTGAAGGGCGCTTGGCCGCCTTGCTGGGCGGGCAAAACGCTTAAACGCGCCCCGCCTTTCTTTTTATCGATTCCGTTTGACCCACTTACCTGCCACAGGACACGAAAATGACCGACAGCAATCAAGCAGCCGACAACTCGCCCGTTTTTGCCATTGAAAAAATCTACGTCAAGGATCTTTCGCTCGAAGTCCCCAACGCGCCGCAAATTTTCCTTGTGCGCGAGACGCCGCAAATCAATGTCCAACTGCGCACCGAAGGCAAGCCCATCGACAAGGGCATCTTTGAGGTCAAGCTCACGATCACCGTCAATGCCACTTTGAGCGAAAACCGTACCCTTTTCCTCGTTGAAACCGCCCAAGCAGGCATTTTCCGGATCCAGAACGCGCCCGAAGAGGAACTGGAGCTTATTTTGGGCATCGGCTGCCCGAACATTCTCTTTCCCTACGCCCGCGAAACGATTTCGGACGCCATCACCCGCGCCGGTTTCCAGCCCGTCCTGCTCACGCCGGTCAATTTCGAGGCGCTCTACCAGCAATCGCGCCAGAACGCGGACGCAAACCCGAGCACACAGGTGCAGTAACCCGCCGCAATCGTCCAAAAGGAGGATGCTCATGTTCCGCCCCGCCATCCTTGCCGCCGGACTGGCCTTGCTGGCCAGTTCGGCTCAGGCTATCGACTACGTTTCCGTTACCCGGAACGCGGTTCTTTTTGAACATTCCAGCCTGCAAGCCCTCAAGCTCGCCATCATCCGCCCCGGCACACCTGTAGAGGTCATCATCAGAAGCCCAGACAACCAATGGGCCAAAGTGCGCGACCCTTCCGGCGTTCTGTCATGGATCGAAGGCAATGCCCTCAGCCCGCAGCGCACCGTGCTCGTTACCGCTGAACAGGCGGCGGTGCGGCGCGAAGCGAATGAGCGTTCCCCAGTGGTTTTCGAGGTTGCCCGCGACGTTGTGCTCGGGCTGGTATCCGTCGAGCCGGGCGGCTGGGTCAAGGTGCAGCATGCCGACGGCAGCGGCGGCTTTTTGCGCTTCACCGAGGTTTGGGGACTTTGAGGCAACGCCTGAACATTGCCGTTTTCGGGGCGGGCGCATGGGGCACGGCGCTGGCGCAAGCGTTTTCCGCCGCCCATGAAGTCTGCCTGTGGGGACGCGAGGCCGACAACATCGAGACGATGCGCCGCGAGCGGGAAAACAAACTCTTCCTGCCCGGCATTGCCTTGCGCCCCGAACTAACGTTCAGCGCCGATTTCGACCAAACCGCCGAAGGCGCGGACTTGCATCTCGTCGCCACGCCGCTGGCAGGTCTGCGCGAAACCGCCCGCGCCCTGCGCAAGCGCCCGCAACGCGCCCCCACTGCGCCGCTCCTCTGGGCATGCAAGGGGCTGGAAGCGGGCAGCGGCAAGCTGCCGCATGAAATCCTCGCCGAGGAAATGGGCCAGGACACCGCTTGCGGCATGCTCACCGGCCCCAGCTTTGCCGCCGAAGTCGCGCATGGGCTGCCTACGGCCATCACCTTGGCCTCGAACGACCTTAATTTTGCGACCGACTGGGTGCGCAAACTGCACCAGCCGAGGCTGCGCCTCTACGCCAACGACGACCTTATCGGCTGCGAAGCGGGCGGCGCGCTCAAAAATGTCATCGCCATCGCCGCAGGCGTAGCCGACGGCATGGGCTACGGTCTCAACGCGCGGGCGGCGATCATCACGCGCGGGCTGGCCGAAATCGCGCGGCTCGCCGCCGCGCTCGGCGGGCGCCCCGAAACCCTGATGGGGCTGGCGGGCATGGGCGACCTCATCCTGACCTGCACTGGCGACCTTTCCCGCAACCGCCAAGTCGGGCTGGCGCTCGCCGCCGGAAAAACCCTCGCCGACATCCTCGCCGAACTCGGCCATGTGGCCGAAGGCGTTTCCACCGCGCGCGAAGCTGCCCAACTCAGCCGCCGCCTCGGCGTTGTCATGCCAATCTGCACCGGCGTAGACGCCCTCCTACATGGCAGCATCAGCGCCGCCGACGCGGTCGAGCAACTGCTGTCGCGTGACCCGAAGCAGGAATGGGGACACTACTGAGGCCGTAAAACGCTCACGCGCCCGCAAACCCGTTCTGCCGCCAGCCTTCATAAACGACCAGCGCCACGGCATTCGACAAATTGATGCTGCGGTTGCCGGGGCGCATCGGGATGCGCAGCCGCCGCGAAGGCGGCAATTCCTCCAGCACAGCGTCCGGCAAGCCCCGCGTCTCGGAACCGAAGAGCAGGACATCCCCTTCGGCATATGCCACGCGGTCGTAACGCTCGCCGCCGCGCGTGCTCAGCGCGAACATCCTGCGTCCGGCAAACTGTGCGCGGCACGCCGCCCAGCCCGGATGCACGCTCACATGGGCGAAATCGTGGTAATCCAGCCCCGCCCGCCGCAACTGACGGTCGGAAAGGTCGAAGCCCAGCGGCTCCACAAGATGAAGCCTCGCGCCGCTATTGGCCGCCAAACGGATGACATTGCCCGCGTTGGGCGGTATCTCCGGCTCGAAAAGGATGATGTCGAACATGGCGGGATTTTAACGGGCATGATGCCGTCCGCAATGCCGCGCAGGCGGACTGGGGCTAGGTGGGAAAGCAAAGGCTTGGGGGTTGCATCTACAGTGCGCGGCTGGTACTCTATGAGCAATGCCAATGTTTTATCCTGCAACATCAATTACCCATTAGCAGTACGTCACAGGCGGCGAACACATCGCGGCGAGTTGGGATTTAACCAGAAACGCAGTTTGCTAAACAGGAGAGAAAACGGATATGGCATTCAGAGCCAGTTTGAATAAGTGCGCAACATTCACGGCACAAAATACTTGGGTCAACAAAGCACCAGACCAAAATTCCAAGGAATGCGTGGCAGCAGTCAAGGCGCTTGCCGATGCTCCTCAAACGTCGGTGTGGCGACGTGGCAAGAAAGTCAAAGGTAACAGTATTGTGCCGGGTACTGCCATTGCGACATTTCCGATAGAGCTTGGAAATAGGAAGTTCTTCCGTTTCGAGGGACATGCGGCAATTTTTGTGCAGTATACTGCAATAGGAATTATTGTTTATGACCAGTGGGATAGTAAACATTTTGGTAAAAGATTAATAACCTATAGATGTGGAGGTCATGTATCTGATGATGGTGAAGCGTTTTTCGTCATTGAACTGGTAGAAGTGCCTTCTAGCGAACCTGCGCTGTGCAGTCCGTCATCGTGTTACAGCAGATTAACATGCGGACGCTAAGGAGTTCCATCATGCTACGCAAACTGGTTTTTGCTGTGCCGCTTTGCTTGATAGCATATATTAGTCATGCAGAGCAGGAATACGACGGAAGCAAATATGATGGATATGAACCAATAGAGATTGACCCAGAACCGAACTGGAGCACGGTGGCGTATTCTTGTCCGTTGTCAATCAAGACAACAAAAGGTGAACACAAATTCAGCCATTATTCTGTCTACGATGTAATAACAACAAATTGGGCATTGCTTAAGCCATTGCCAGCAACACATATTCTTTATAGCTTTGGCAAAGGCGATAATTACAACATTTATCTCGTATGCGAATACAAAAATAGTGATATCGAGGTCATCATATACGCAAAAGATGCTGTAGCTTGTGGCGCTGCTAGCAAACCATCACAAGCCGTCTGTTGGAAATCCAACCCTTATGCGAACAAGAAAGAGAAGTAAATATGTTGAGAAAATTACTTTATTTTATACCGCTTTATCTCATTACACAACAGGGGTTTGCAGAGTATTACCCTCCCGATGTTCTACCAGAGATTGTGAATGACCCTGAACCAAATTGGGAAACAGCAAAATATACATGTCCGTTATCTATAAAAATGACGAAAGGCAAACATGAATTTGAGCAATATACTTTATACGATGTTATGGGAAATATTTGGGTACAGCTTACAGGGGAACGCCGAAAGTTTATTCCTTACAGATTTCTGGAAAATTTCAAAGGAGTTACCTTTCATCATCACCTCGTATGCAAATATAAAGGAACTGATACTGAGGTAATCATATACGTAAAAGATGCAATTGCTTGTGGTGCGGGTGGCGATCCACTACGTGCTGTCTGCTGGGCAACCGACCCTTATGCAGACAAGAAGAAATAAACAGCTTCCTTTTTTCTCTGCTGTATATTCTTCTCACTTCGTCGGCCTCGCCCCGCTATTGGCCGCCAAACGGATGACATTGCCCGCGTTGGGCGGTATCTCCGGCTCGAAAAGGATGATGTCGAACATAGCGGGATTCTAACGGGCATGATGCCGTCCGCAATGCCCCGTTCGGCCTTGTGGAGCTAAAATTGGCAATAGACTTTCATGCGGAAAAGAACGATGCAGCACACCGATTTCCGTTTCCTCCTCGACCCCGGACTGGGCGTTGAATTGCTGGCAAGCGCCGGGGACACAGCGGATTACCCGTGGCACAGCCATGTGTCGTCTTATGTTCTGGGGCGGGTGCGGCGGGGCGAAGTGACATTGCACAAGCGCCATAACACGCGGGAAGCCACGCAGACCTTGCGCACGGGCGAGATATTCATCTTGAATCCACATGAAGCGCACCGCTTGTCCGCCTCCAAGCCTTATGCCCTGCTCAATCTGTGCGTCGACGCGCAAACGCTTGCCGCGTCCGGCAGCGCGGAAATCGTCGCGGGGCGCTTGTCGGCGCAGCGCCGCGACGGATGGTTATGCGCTTCGGAATGCGCGGCGCTGGCGGAGGCACTTAAACGAGTGGCAAAAATCGGCACGGCGGCGGTTGCCAAAGACAATGCCCTTGATGAATTGAAAGCCCTCCTGGAAACGCGGCTGGAAGAGAACCTTTCTCTGGATGAACTGGCCGCTCGCACAGGATTGGACAAATTTCAGATCATCCGCCGGTTTCGCGCGCGTTACGGTTTGACGCCGCACCATTTCCAGATGCAAAACCGCATTCGCCATGTGCGCCGCGCTTGCCTGACAGCCGCCTCCCTCACCGACTTGGCGCTGCTCGCCGGGTTTTATGACCAAAGCCATTTCATCCGGGAATTTCGCAAAGCCACAGGATTGACGCCCAGCCAATACCGCCATGCCGGACGCATCCTGCCGCCTCACATCACCCCAAAAACTTAGCGAACAGCAAAAGCCCTTCCAAGCCTCCCGTCACCGAATGCCGCGCGCCGGGTTCGATGAGCGCAATCACCCCTGCGCGATAGGCAATGTCCTCGCCCCCGTTCCGGCAAACGCCGCAGCCCGCGATGACTTCATGGGTTTCCCATTGCGTTGCGTGCATGTGCTCGCCAATCGCGCATCCCGGCTCGATACGCACGAGGTGATAAGTGAATGCCCCGCCCGTGTCGGCAGCGGTCAGCAAGTGCTTCAGGGCAACACCCGCAAACTGGGGATGCGCTTGCCAATTCCGTTCCGCGAACATCGCCCGTCTGCCTCCCGGCAAAGCCAATTCGCCTTGGCAGAAGGCATCAAACAGGGTTTCCCCTGCTTTTTGTAAGGTTTGCATTGATTTTCTCCCGATATGCGCGCCGCCCGCGAAACGCGGTTCGGACGTTGGGAGCGTAGCGCCGAGGAAAAGCCCCGGCTTGTACAAAATTGCAGCCGACCAGTTTGAAGCGGGCGCTTTGGCTACTCGGCAAGCAAGCGGTAAAGCATCATCAGCATGCCCGCCGTCGCGCCCCAGATGAAATAGTCGCCGTAGGGCATGGCGTGGAAATGGCGCAGTTCGCCGCCGTTTATTTGGATGCTATGCCGCCGATGGTTGGCGGGGTCGAGGAAATGCGCGAGCGGCACTTCAAACGCTTCGGCCACCTCGAAGCTGTCGAGCTTCAGTTTGACCGGCGGATGCAGAAGCCCCACGACGGGCGTGACGCAAAAGCCGGTTCCGGTCAGGTAATTCGGCAGCCGCCCGATGAGTTCGATCCGCTCGGGCGCGAGGCCGATTTCCTCTTCCGCTTCGCGCACCGCCGTTTCTTCGGCGGAGGTGTCGCCCTCTTCCATGCCGCCGCCGGGAAAGCTGATTTGCCCCGGATGGTGGTGCAGGTGGTCTGTTCTTCGGGTCAGGAGCACGGTGGGGCTGTTCTTGCGGTGCTCATGCAGCACCAGCGGCACAAGCACCGCCGCCGGACGGGGCAGCGCGCCGCCCGCGCCGGGCCAGTCCCCGTTGGCCGCGTCCGGCGCGTCCGCTGATTCAGACCGCACCAACTGCCGCCGCAGCCTGCCTACGATTTCATGCGCATCATCCACGTCTATCCTTTTCTACAGTTTTTTCTTCAGCCGCATCAGTTTGCCGTCGCGCCGCATTTCCATCCGTTCGAGGACATTCATGCCAAGCAGCGTCATGGGCATGTCGGCCTGCATCACCACTGCGTCGACATTATCGAAACGCAGCCCGCCAATCTTGAGCGATTTCAGCCTCACCTGCCACGCTTTGGCAATACCGCCCGCCGTCTGGGTGTTGACCGCCTGTTTGTCATCCAAATCAAGCCTCAGCCTTTGCGCGGTCGATTGCCCGATGGAAACGAGCGACGCGCCCGTATCCACCAAAAATTGCACGCGGCTGCCATTGATTTCGCCATCCACCGAAAAATGCCCCGCCTCGTCCGCCTCGATGGTGATTTCCACGCCCCGCGCCAGCACCTTGCGGGCTTCCTCGCCGGTGAGCGAGCCAACGCCCGCCTTGCCCGCGCCGCCGCCCGTCTGGCGCACGACCCGCTGCCCCAGCCGCAAGGCTTGCCGCCGCCCCTCGAATTCGACCACCGCCACATTGCCATCGACCGAGAGCAGCCGCACGCCCTCGGGCGAGCTTTTCCCCACCGCCAGCAGCCGGGGCGGCCCGTTATCGACAACAAGGATGGCGCTCCCGCCCATGATGCCGGAGAGCGCCAGTTCAGCCGCTTGCGCGCCCCCTGCTTGCGCGAAGGCGAACAGCGCCAGACCCGGCAAAACCTTCGCATGCTTTCTCATCCCGTTTCCTCTTGGGCGGATTCACGGTGACGGCGAAGGCTACCGTTCCAAACGCACTTGACGGCAGCCCGAAACGTCACGACACTGAACAAGGCTACATTCGGGCGTGAGAACTGACATGACTTTTTCCACAATACAGAACTTTCCCCTGCGCTCTTCCCGCTCAACGCGCCACGGCAAGGGCGGTTTCACTCTGATTGAGCTGCTCGTCGTCATCGCCATCGCCGCCATCCTCGCCACCATCGCCGCGCCCTCGCTCAAAAACATGATCCGCAACATGGCCGTGCGCGGCGCAGCCGACGATCTGGTCGCGGATATTCAGTTCGCCCGTTCCGAAGCCGCCCGCGCCAACAAAAAAACCACGCTGGCGCTCAAAGACCGCAACTGGCATGTTTTCATTGATAAGAACACAAATAACACTTACGACGCGGGCGATGAGCTTCTGCGCGAAGGCAGCTATTCCGAGGCGATAACCGCCCAAACATCCGCCTTATGGTTCGAGTTCGAGCCTATCGGCACGACCGCCTCGTCCACCTCGGCGTTTCCGGCAAACGTCTGCCTGAAAACTGATGACGATCCTCCCCTCCAGCGACTCGTCTCGTTTCCGACGCGGGCGGCATCCCCCGTCATTCAGACCACTTGCCCCCCGTAACGGGAAAAGAGGCATTTGAAGCCCTTGCCCGTAAAAGGTGTCACGCACGGGGCGGGCAAATCGCCCTGATTTCAGGCAAAAGTTACGGCCTCAAAAACCGCGCTGAGACTATCCTTCGAGCGTTGCTGGCTACTTTCGGTAGCCAGTCAGGCGGGCTTAAAGCGCCTCGCCTGATCTGTTCAAGGAGGTCACGTCATGAATGCTTCGCTTCCCCACAAAACTTGGAACCGCCTGTTTGCGGGCATTCTGGCGACGGCGCTTTCTCTGGGCTGCTGTTTTCCGGCAGCCGCCCTGCCCACCACGGCACAGCCACAGGCCGGGGAAGATAGCGGCACGGAAACCCCGCAGCCGCCGATGCCCAAGCCCGTGATGTAAACGAAAACCCACGCTGTTTCAGGAACGGATGGCCGCCGCATGGCTGCCTGAAAAACGCCATGCCGGAACAATGAGAAGGAAAACATCATGAAAAAAACAGCCCTTGTCTGCCCTATCGCAAAAAAAACGATGGCCAGTGCCAGTGCCATTGCCATCTCCCTTGCCCTGTGCAGCGCCCCCGCGCTGGCGCTGACGGTCGACTTTCCGTCCGTGCCGCTCACGGTGTCCACGGCTGTTCCGCCCAATCTTTTATATATCCACGACGATTCCAACTCGATGTACTGGTCGTTTATGCCGGATGAAATACATCCGACAACAGGTTATCCTGATACGAATGTCCCGCCCCAATTCCTGATGTCGCCGGATTTCAACCAAACGTACTACAGCCCAGACATCACCTATCTGCCGCCGCCCGCGCCGCCGGGCGTCACCATCCGCGACGCGGATAATAAGGAGGTCACGGACGGCACTTTGGGCAACGCGAAATTCACGAATGCCTGGTTCAACGGCTACGATATTGAAACCCGGAACACGTCGGATGCCTATGCCACCGCGCCCAACAGAAACGCCAGCCCGCGCTACGTGGGGCGCAGGATAAATCTAGCGACCAGTTTTCTGCCAACGGACTTCTGGAGCATCATGTTCAACGACGGGACTTATGGTCCTTATGAGGGTCTTAAAGGTGTGCAATGCGTTAAAGAGAGATACTACCCTTACCGCAGCACATGCGAAAAAGACGGAGTTTTCCGCTGGAGTTTCAATGAATACCTCTACGGTATTGATGAAATTTCCCTGAACGGGAGCGGTAGTCGTCAACACTATTACTATCGGTGCAAGCCAGCCGCATGGAGCGGTTTTCCTCGAGCAAACCTACCAATAACCCATTACAAACTTGACAAGTGCACGGGGCATACTCTTACCACTGAAGCAGAAAAACAGAATTTCGCCAATTGGTATGCCTATTACCGCACACGGAATTACGCGGCCAAGGCAGGTGTGGGGCGGGCTTTTGCGCAGCTCGATGCCAGTGTGCGCGTTGGCTGGGGGCTAATCAATTACACGACTGAGAACAGACTGGATGGTGGCCAAAGCGTTAACACCGTCATGGAAGGCGTGCGCCCCTACGATACCGCCCGAAAGGGAACGTTCCTGAAGTGGCTGTATAAAGTCCAACCGGGAAACATGAAAAACAAACCTGCTTTTGTCGGTATCGGCAATGGCGCTACGCCGCTCCGACGGGCGCTTGACGGAGCGGGCCGATATTACGACAGGTCGAGCAGCGGCAACCTAGGACCTTGGGCGGACGACCCCACCCGACCGGGCAACGTTGCAGAGGAAAAAGCGGCGGCATGTCGCAAGAGCTATACGCTTTTAATGACTGATGGTTACTGGAGCCATAACGTCGGTATACCGAGAAATCCTAAGGACAATTACGAAGCCATTACTGCCAGAGGAAACCAAGACGGCGGTGTCAACTATCCGTTCAAGGACTCTTACGGCGACACACTGGCGGACGTGGCGTGGTATTACTGGAACAAAAAACTTGTACCCGCCTCAGTGGCTAACAAAGTTCCCAAAACCACAGCGCCCGGCATGCAGGGCACTACGAAATACCGAGACGGTAACGAGGAGCCGCACATGACGACGTTTGCCATCGGCCTCGGAATGTCGGGCAGCGCCAACCAGAATGACACTTGCCGGGACAAGGACAAGATGTTCAGAGCCATCTACGACCCTAATGGCAACACAGGCTGCAATTGGCCTAGCCCTCACATCGGGGACGGATCAAACAAACTCACGGATTTGCTGCATGCCGGTGTCAATGGCCACGGGGACTTTTTCTCCGCCAGCAACCCCGACGAATTCGTCCAAGGCATGGCCTCCATCATCAATGCCGTCAACAGCGGGCAGAAAGTTTCTTCGGGGAACATCGACGGCAGTTCTGAGCAGGCGCTATCGGCAGAAACAGACGCTTATGTCTACAAAACGAGCTTCAAGCCCGACGACTGGCAAGGCGAACTCACCGCGCAGGGAATCAATTCGGAAACCGGGCTGAAAGAAGAAATCTGGCACGCCTCGGAAAAGATGCCCTCGCCCGCCGCGCGCGTGATATTCACCCGTAGCGACAACAACGGGGTTCGTTTTGAATGGAGCAACCTGAGCGATGAGCACAAGAACGCCCTGAAAGGCCCTGCCCGATTGCTCAACGGAGAGAAAGTGCTCGCTTACATCCGGGGAAGCGCCACGGACGAAGGCGAGGACTACAACAAATTCCGCCCCCGTGTGCGCGCTGCCACGAACCGCTCGCCCCTTGGCGACAGCCCGCACAACACGCCGACCTTCGTCAAATATGGAGCAGATGTGGGCAGCACGGTTTTTCTGGGCGCAAACGACGGCATGCTGCATGCGTTTGACGCCAATACCGGCAAAGAACAGTTCGCCTACATTCCGTCGGCGCTTATTCCGAAACTGTATGAACTCACCAACGGACACGCATTTTATGTAGACGGCGAAATCATGGTGACGAAAGCCACTGTGGAGGTCGCGGAAAACCAGACGGAAGACCGGTTTTTGCTCACCGGCACGCTGGGGCGCGGCGGCAGAGGGCTGTATGGGCTGGATGTCAGCACCCCCGCTTCTTTCCAAGGCAGCGATGTTAAATGGGAACTCAATGGCCTCCAGACATGCACCGGCCCCAGCGATGACCCCGAGGACTACATTGGTTACATTGTTGGCGCGCTCCATCCCGCTACAGTTGATGGAAAAGCCAGCGCCGTTTTTGGCAACGGCTACAACAGTTGCAATGACAAAGCGGCTTTGGGCATCGTGGATATTGTCAGCGGAAGCGCGAAGTTCATCAAGGCATCGGATGCCGCCGCCAACGGGCTGGCCGCCCCGGCGCTCCATGAAAATCCCGATACCCACAAATTGTCAGCCTATGCGGGCGATTTGCGCGGCGTCATGTGGAAATTCGGGCTGAACCCGTACTCCGCCACACCCACCAGATTGTTCAACCCCGGCACGGTCACGAACCAGCCGATTACCGCGCAGCCGACGGCTGCCACGGTTGAGACCGGCGGAGGAGCCAACAAAAAAACCTTCGTCTATTTCGGCACGGGGCGCTATTTCAGCATTTCCGACAAAAGCACCACGGCTGAGCAAAACATCTATGCGCTCATTGACGACGAAAGCGGCGTTCCCGCCACGCGCAACGATTTGGCGCAGCGCATTTTCAAAGATACGATCCAAGTGGACGGCGTTTCCACAAAATCTATCGTGCCGCTGCCGGGGAACGTCAATCTGGATGGCAAGAAAGGCTGGTATCTTCCCTTGCCCGAAAAGGGCGAGCGGGTGATTCATTACCCGCTTATCATTGACACGCCGAACGGAAAAGTGGCTTTCTTCACCACGGTCATTCCGCCTATCGGCGGCGACCCGTGCGGTGCAAGAGGCACCGGCTGGGCTTACGCGGTGAACGCGGAAACGGGCGGTACGCTGGACTTCGTTTTTCTCGACATCAACGGTGACGGAAAACTGGATGACGGAGATTTGGTCGACGGAAAACCTCCAGCAGGCTACGAAATCGGCAAGCGGCTCGGCGGCATGCCCAGCCAGTCCAAGATTGTTAATGATTGGCTCATTACTGGCGGAGAATCAGGCGGCATGGTAGCGCAAAGACTGCCGCAAGAGACGAGAGGCGGCGGCTCGGGCAAAGGTCGAATCTCTTGGCGCGAAATTACCGATTAGGAACAGTGCCTCATGAACACGCACAAAGGCTTTACGCTGCTGGAACTGATGATCGTGGTCGTGGTGGTGGCGATTCTCGCCGCCATCGCGATACCGAATTACCAGTCGTACATGATTCGGACACGCCGCGCCACGGCGGCGGCATGCCTGCTGGAAATCGCGCAGTCGATGGAACGCTTCTACACGGTCAACCTGAGCTACAAAAAAGATAAAGCCAAGAAGGATTTCGTGCTGAAAAGCTCGCAGTGCCAAACCGACCTGACGGGCTACTACACGTTCAGCGCCACACCCGATACGCGCACCTACACGCTGAGCGCCGTCCCCCAAAGCGCACAGAAAGACAAAGACCCCGCTAAGTGCGGAACCCTCACCCTCGACCAAACCGGGAAGAAAGGCGCGGGAACCGGGGCGGATGTCAGCACGTGCTGGAAGTAAGCCGCCGCCCCACGACGGGTAAGCCTTGTAGCCCTTGCGCCGCCATCTTCCGCCGCAGGAACGCAATCTGCGTTTGCAGCGGCAGCGACTTGGGGCATACGTCGTGGCAAGCGAGCAGTGACATGCAGCCGAACACGCCCGTATCGTCGCCAATCAGCTCGTAATAATCGTCGTCCGTGCGGGCATCGCGGGTGTCGAGCCGGAAGCGGGCGATTTTGCCCAGCCCCACCGCGCCGACGAAATCCTTGCGCATCTGCGCCGTGCCGCAAGCGGCCACGCAGCAGCCGCACTCCACGCAGCGATCCATCTCGTAGATTTGCTCAGCCACGTCGGGATCCATCCGCGCCTCGATGCGGCAGAGGTCGATTTCGCTTTCCTTTGCGTGCAGCCACGTTTCCAGCCGCTCGCTCATGGCGCGCATCCATTTCCCGGTATTCACGGAAAGGTCGCCAATCAGCTCGAAGAACGGCAGCGGCGCGAGCGTGATTTCGGCGGGCAGGTCGCGGGTCAGGGTGCGGCATGCCAGCCTCGGACGGCCATTGACCATCATCGCGCAGCTTCCACAGATGCCAGCGCGGCAGACAAAATCGAACTGGAGGCTCGGGTCTTGATGCTCGCGGATGTCGTTCAGCGCAATGAAAAGCGTCATGCTGTCAGCCTCTTCGACGGTGAAGGCTTGCATGTGCGGAACGGATGCCGGGTCATTCGGGTTGTAGCGCAGGATATTGAACACCAGACGGCGTGACGCTTGGGATGGGGGGGCGGTCGTGTTGTCAGCGGCGCTCATTGCGCGTCCTCCAGCGGTTCGTCGAGCCGTTCGTTGCGTCCCGTCAGCGAGGCGGGCAGCTTGTCGGCAAAAGGCATCAGGGCTTCCTGGACGGCAAAGCGGCCTTGGCTCTCCATCTGTTTGCGCAAGCCGTCCACTTCTTCCTGTCGGCGCGGCGTATCGGGATGGTCGATGTAGTTTTTCGCGCCGTAGCCGCGCCAGCCCGGCGGCAGTTCCATTTTCATGACATCGAGCGGCTCGTACTCGAAGCGCGGCAAGTCAGCCGCCTCATCCGGCCAGAAGGACAGCGTGCGCTTGAGCCAATCCTTGTCGTTGCGCTGCGGGAAGTCCTCGCGGAAATGCGCCCCCCGGCTTTCGGTGCGCAGGTAAGCACCTTGCGCCGTAGCCAGCGCCACTTTGAGCATCCGCCGCACGCGGTAGGCCGTTACCAGTTCGGGATTGGCGGCGCGTGACTTGCTGGACGCGCCAATCTGGGCGCTCTGCGCCAGCAGCCGCTGCAAGCATTCCACCCCGGCAAGCAAATCGTCGCCCTGCCGGAAAATGCCGACGTGCTTCGTCATGGCTTCCTGCATTTCAGCGTAAATCTTGAACGCGGACGCGCTGCCGCCGCCATCGAGGATGCCCGCCAGCTTGGCTTCTTCGCGCCGCACGAATTCGCGCGCGAGCGTGACCGGGAACGGCGCGGCGTTTTCCGCCTTGTCGCAGAAATCGGCGATGAACTCGCCAACAATCATGCCCGCGACCACGGTTTCCGCCACGGAGTTGCCGCCCAGGCGGTTGAAGCCGTGCAAATCCCAGCAAGCCGCCTCGCCCGCCGCGAACAGCCCCTTGAGCCAAGGCGACTGCCCCGTGTGGTCGGTGCGCACGCCGCCCATCGTGTAATGCTGCGTGGGACGCACGGGTATCCACTTCTCGGCGGGGTCGATGCCAAGGAAGTATTCGCAGATTTCCTTCACTTCGCGCAGGTTGTGCTCGATGTGATGGCGGCCCAGCAAAGTAATGTCCAGCCACAAGTGCTGCCCAAAGCGCGAAGGCACGCCCTTGCCGCTGCGAATGTGTTCCGTCATGCGGCGCGACACCACGTCACGCGAAGCAAGCTCTTTCTTTTCCGGCTCGTAATGCGGCATGAAGCGTTCGCCATCCACATCCCGCAGCAAGCCGCCGTCCCCCCGGCAGCCTTCGGTAACGAGAATGCCCGTCGGAACAATGCCAGTGGGGTGGAACTGCACCGCTTCCATGTTGCCCAGCGGCGCAACCCCGGTTTCCAGCGCCAAGCCATGCCCCATGCCTTCGCAGATAATCGCGCTGGTCGTGGCGCTGTAGAGCCGCCCCGCGCCGCCGGCGGCAATCGCCGTGGCTTTGGCCAGATAGGCGGAAAGCTCCCCGGTGATGAGGTCGCGCACCACCGCGCCGTAACAGCGTTCGCCGTCATGAATCAGCGCCAGCGCCTCGGTGCGCTCATGCACGTCCACGCCGCTGCCGACCGCCTGATTGCTCGTGGTGTACAGCATGGCGTGGCCCGTGCCGTCCGCCGCGTAACAGGTACGCCATTTCTTCGTCCCGCCGAAGTCGCGCTGCGCAATCAGCCCATGCGCTTCCATCCGCTCGGTGAGGGTTACTTTCTGTTCGTTGATGATGGCTTCGTGGTTGCCGCCGCGCACCCGGCTCCACGGCGTGCCCCAGGCGGAAAGTTCGCGCACTGCCTTGGGGGCGGTATTGACGAACATCCGCGCCACGATTTGGTCCGCGCCCCAATCGCTGCCGCGCACCGTATCTTCAAAATGCACGTCCTCGTTGTCGCCCGCGCCTTTGGCGACGTTGCCCAGCGATGCTTGCATGCCGCCTTGGGCGGCGGACGAATGCGACCGCTTGGGCGGAACCAATGAGAGCACGATGGCTTCATGCCCGCGCTTTTTGGCGGCAATGGCAATCCGCAACCCGGCGAGGCCACCGCCGATCACCAGCACGTCGGTCATCACTGTTTTCATTGCCTGCCCTCCCGCTGCGCATCTTGCTCCGCAGCCCACGCGGGCGTGTAGCGTTCGCCGACATGGTCGCGGTGCGCGTGGCCAATCTTCATGTACGCCCCCAAGGAAAGCAGCCCCAGCACCAGAAAAAACCCAGTCAGCGCCCATTTCACCTTTCTCAGCGCGGCGCGGGGCGCGTTCGGCCAACCCCACTTGATTGCCAGCCGATACAGCCCGATGCCGCCGTGCAGTTCCACCGCCAGCAGCGCGGCGATATAGAACGGCCACAGCCCGTCGCTCCACACGCGATCCGCCGAAGCGTAGGGGCCAATCTCGTGCGGCCAGAAAAACATCTGGTAAAGATGCGCCGAGGCCAGGAAAAACAGCAGGAACCCGGTATAGGCTTGCCACACCCAGAGCGTGGAATCCTCATGCCGCATCACCTTGGCATGGGCGCGGATCGTGCGCCACTGCCGGAAATTGATGGGGAACTTGCGCATCGCCAGCATCGCGTGCATGACAAAAAGCAGCGCCACCGCGCCCACGATGCAGGACACCAGCCACGGATAGCTTTTTCCAAAAAAGAAATAGCCCTCGAACAGTTTGGTGATTGTCCACATGGCCGTCTCGCCAAAAAGAATGGACGAGACAAAGAACATATGGCCAAACATGAAGAGCACCAGCAAAAGCCCGGAGATGCTCTGCAATAAATCCAGCCGCGCCGGCCATCGGCTCCTGCGGGGCCGTTCCGCCAAGCCCGCATGAATCATGATCGTTTCGGAAGACATTCGCGCACCATCGTTGATAGCAACATAGCGCGGGATGATGCACATTTTTCGGGCAAATAACAGCCGCCAATGCTAAAAACAGCGCCATCGAATCCCCCGCTCGCCCGCTAATGCCCGTAGCGTCAGGCACATCCGCCCCCACGGGTAAACAGCAATGTTGCAGTGCCACAACAACACAAGAGGCGGTTTTCCGCGCAATCGTCAGGTTTCAGCGGATGCGGGCAAGACAAATTTGCGCAGCGCAAAAATGCCGTCACGCTACCGCATCAAGATAATATCATGGCCGAAACAATACATATAGCTTTAATGTCATGCCATGAAGTTTTTTGTCACATAACTTGACAATAAGTTGGAACATTAGGGCAGTTTTTTATGGAATGCCACTCAAAGTAAGCGTATTATTCTAACGTAAAAAATTTTGCATGTAGAATCTAGAAGACATATTTCAGGCAGCAGCAGGCTGCCGATAGGGAAACAGGCGATGGGCGGAACGCCCAAAGAAAAGACTGCGTTTCCGCAATCTTCTGTTTATTTGGCTGGAGCAGGCCCCTGTGCCTAGAGCATCGCTTGGCAGGCGGCGAGGTATTTCACTGCCCTGGCTAGCTAGGGCATCCACAGACAGGCTGGCGTCAGGCAGGGAATTGCAGGAAAGTTCTTTGATGGGTTTTATGTGGGGCAATAAAATTTTTTCTTATAAGTTATTGATTTTATTAGACGGCTGGCGGAGAGGGTGGGATTCGAACCCACGGTAGGCTCACGCCTACGCCTGATTTCGAGTCAGGTACATTCGACCACTCTGCCACCTCTCCGCTCGAAGCGCGAAATTATAGGCAACCCACCGAAAAAAGATAGCTGGCTTCGTGGTCGGTGTGCTGTTTTCCGGGGGCTGCCTGTGTTGGGGCAGGGGATTATCCGCGTGGCTGTTCGCCGCGTTTTCTAACTTGTCCTGTATGCGCGTTAATGCCAAGACAGGCATAATCGAGCCGTTTTGCAAATTTGGATACTCACTTGCACCTTTCCCGTACCGCCCGCGTCAGCTTCGCCAGTTTTGCGGCGCTCCTGATTGCCGCCATTGTCGTGGCTGCCGTCAGCCCTGCCCTTTTTCGCATCTCGGATTTCCGCGAACTGGGCGAGCTGCGGGTGGCAACAAGGGTCGACGCGCTTTCTTACCGCGAAGATGAGCGAGGGACTTACGCGGGGTTCGAGCATGATTTGCTGGTGGCGCTTGGGCGGCGGCTGGGGGTTCCGGTGCGCTTCGTGCCTTATCCCGATACGGCGCACGCGCTCGAAGCCGTCATCAAGGGGCAGGCGCATCTAGCGGCGGCAGGGCTGACGCCCGACAGCCATCTGCCCTTGGCTTGGACGGCGGGGGTGCGCGAAATTGATTTTGTGCTGGTCGGGCGCTCGAACCGCCGCGCCGCGCTGCGCGAGCGCGATTTGGCGGGGCGGGTCGTCATGGTGCGGCAAGGCACGAAACTCGCCGAACTCATGGAAACGCTCAGGCAGCGCATCCCTGGGCTGGAAGTCGTCCATCCCGCTCCGCATACCGACGACCAGGATTTGCTGATGCAGGTAGCGGGCGGGCGGATTGACCTTCTGGCGACCGACCAGGTGAATTACGCGCTCGCCAAGCGGCTAGCGCCCAAACTGTCCATCGTCTATGACTTGCCGCTCAAGAGCACGGTTTCTTGGGCGCTGCCGCTACAGGATGACGGCGGGCTGTCGGGCGAAGTCAGCGGTTTCCTGACGGAGTCTTTTGGGAACGGCTTGCTTGCCAGTACCGCAGATCAGTATTTCGGTCATATCCGTCGGCTCGACCGCTACGACTTTGCGGTTTTTCTCAAGCGCATCCAGAACCGTCTGCCGCGCTACATTCCCTATTTCCGCGAAGCCGAGAAGCAGACGGGCATAGATTGGCGTTTTCTGGCGGCGGTGTCCTATCAGGAATCGCACTGGGACCCTGAGGCGACCTCCTATACCGGCGTGCGCGGAATCATGATGCTGACCGTCGATACCGCCAATCGGCTGGGCGTCGAAGACCGCCTCGACCCGAAACAGTCCATCCTCGGGGGGGCGCGTTACCTTGCCATGCTGCATTCAAGGCTTCCTGACGAGGTGCTCTACCCTGACCGCCTGTGGATGACCACGGCGGCCTACAACATCGGCCCCGGCGGCCTCAACAACGCACGGGCGCTGGCGCAGACGCTCGGCAAAAACAACGCGGTATGGATGGACATAAAATCTGTGCTGCCCCTGCTGGCGCAGCCCCAGTACGCATCCCAGTTCAAGACGGGCGCGGTGCGCGGGGGCGAGGCGCTCATCATGGCGGAGAATGTCCGCAATTTTTACGACATCCTCCGGCACAACTATCCGGCGGAGCGCCCCTTGTTGGTCGAGACCAGCGAAAAACAGAACCCCGCCCTTGGCTTCCATTTCGGCGCACAGGCCGCTTCGGGCATACGTCCGCCAGCGCCTTCGCCATAACTTCCGGTTCAAGCCTCCGGTGTCATCGCCTCCATGCCGCCCATGTAGGGGCGCAGGGCTTCAGGCACGATGACGGCGCCGTCGGCGCGCTGGTAGTTTTCCAGCACCGCCACCAACGTGCGCCCCACCGCCAAGCCCGACCCGTTGAGGGTGTGCACGAGCTCGTTCTTGCCTTGGGCGCTGCGGAACCGCGTCTGCATCCGCCGTGCCTGAAATGCCTCGCAGTTGGAGCAACTGGATATTTCGCGGTAAGCGTTCTGCGCGGGGAGCCAGACTTCAAGGTCATAAGTTTTCGCGGCGGAAAATCCCATGTCGCCCGTGCACAGCACAATGACGCGGTACGGTAGCCCGAGCTTTTGCAGGATGGCTTCGGCGTGGCCGACCATTTCTTCAAGAGCCGCGTTGCTTTGCTCAGGATGGACGATTTGCACCATTTCGACTTTGTCGAACTGATGCTGGCGAATCATGCCGCGCACGTCCCGCCCGCCGCTGCCCGCTTCGGAACGGAAACAGGGGCTATGGGCGGTGAGTTTGAGCGGCAGCGCCTCAATCGGCAAAATCTGTTCGCGCACGCTGTTGGTCAGTGAGATTTCCGCTGTGGAAATCAGGTATTGCTCACGCGCTTCCTCGTCGCCCCCACGGGAAACCCAGAACATGTCGTTTTTGAATTTGGGCAGTTGCCCCGTGCCTTCGAGCGCCTCCCGATTGACGATGTACGGGGTATAGCACTCGGTGTAGCCATGTTCGCGGGTATGGGTGTCGAGCATGAATTGCGCCAGCGCCCGGTGCAGCCGCGCAACCTGCCCGCGCATGAAACTGAAGCGTGCGCCGGAAAGTTTTGCGGCAATGCCGAAATCCAGCCCCAGCGCCGCGCCGACATCAACATGGTCGCGCACCGCGAAATCGAAGGTCGGCGGCGTGCCCCAGCGGCGGATTTCGACGTTCGCGGCTTCATCCGCCCCGGTCGGCACGCTGTCCTGCGGCAGGTTGGGCAAGGTAGCGAGAAAGGCACTCATCCGGTCGAGCACCGCTGGCAGGGATTGCTCGCAGCGGTTGAGTTCGTCGCCCAGCCGGGCAACCTCGGCCATGACCGCCGAAGCGTCTTCGCCTTTGCCTTTCAGGATGCCGATTTGCTTGGAGAGGCTATTGCGCTGCGCCTGGAATTCCTGCGTGCGGGTCTGGAGCGCCTTGCGTTCTTCTTCGAGGGCAAGAAAAGCGGCGGTGTCTAGCCGCAAGCCTCGGGCGGAGAGGCGGGTCGCCACGGCATCGAGCTTGCCGCGCAGCATTTGGATGTCAAGCATGGGGCGTTGTCCTGAGTAAATTCCTTCTGGCGCGGGAATCAATGGGATTCATGCGGTTGAAACGGATAGTTGAAGCAATATCACTGATTGGGCATTGCGTGTAAAGAGCTTTACGATATTTTCATGGGTGCGCCGCAGCAATTTATGGCAACTCAAATAGGAAGGTGATCTCCTGTGCATTCAGTTTTTCCGTGAATTATTGCCTTGTTTTAATGTCATCCTGACATAGGCTTATGACAGGCCATACAAAAAACAAGGCCAAATTCCATGCAGGAAGGGGGGCTATAACCATGCTATCCATGCGCGACTGTCTCGATTATTGCGATCTCACGGACGACGAGGTTGCTTTGATTGCTGAATTTGAAGGTATTCCTGATGTCATGGCGGGCCAAGTGCTCTGCGGCTTGGTTCAGAGCGATGAAGGCGTGCAATTGCTGGCGCGCTGGCTTCAGGAACTCATCGAGTACGCCGACGCTGCCGGACTGCCTGACAAGGCGGCACGGGCGCGGGCGGAATTCACCCGCTTCTCCGTCTCGCACAATCTGGCGCACTGAAACGGCTCCCCTGCGGGGCTGCGTAGCGAAGCGCCTTTTCAGTGCGCTTCGTCGTTTTTTTGCGCCGCATTGGAACCGCTTTCGCGCTCCGGCTTCTTCGCTCGGCTGTCAAGCTGGCGCAGACGGTCGAGCTTCTCGGCGATTTTCGCTTCCATTCCGTAGGGCGTGGGGCGATACCAATCGGGCTGCGCCACGCCGTCAGGCAGGTATCGTTCTCCGGCGGCGTAGCCTTGCGGCTCGTCGTGCGCGTAACGATAGCCGTGTCCGTAGCCGAGTTCCTTCATCAGCCGGGTTGGTGCGTTGCGCAGGTGCAGCGGCACGGGCAGCGAGCCGCTTTCCTTGATGAATCGCCGTGCCGCGCCATAGGCAAGGTAGACCGCGTTCGATTTGGCGGCGCATGCCATGAACACGACGGCCTCGGCCAGCGCCAGTTCGCCTTCCGGCGACCCTAGGCGCTCATAGGCGGCACAGGCGTTGAGCGTAATTTCAAGGGCGCGGGGGTCGGCCAAGCCGATGTCCTCTGTTGCCATCCGCACAATCCGTCGTCCAAGGTAGAGCGGGTCAGCGCCGCCATCGAGCATACGGCACATCCAGTACAGTGCCGCGTCCGGGTCGGAACCTCGCACCGATTTATGCAGTGCGGAAATCTGGTCGTAAAACGCTTCCCCGCCTTTGTCGAAGCGGCGCAGGTCGCGTGATAGCGCCTGTTCGACAAACCGCGCCGTCACTGGATTTTCTCCGGCGGTCGCGGCGGCAATCTGCACCTGTTCAATGAGGTTCATCAATCGGCGGGCATCTCCGTCGGCAAAGCCAATCATGCGCTCGCGGGCGGCCTCATCAAACGCGAGTTCAGGGCAGGCAAAACGGCTGGCGCGTTCAAAAAGCGCCGCCATCGCGTCGGGGGCGAGCGCCTCCAGCACATAGACCGATGCCCTCGATAGCAGGGCGGCGTTCACTTCAAACGATGGGTTTTCCGTTGTCGCGCCGATGAATGTAAGCAGCCCTTGTTCCACATAGGGCAGGAAAGCATCCTGCTGCGCCTTGTTGAAGCGGTGCACTTCATCAACGAAAAGAATGGTATGCCGCCCCAATTTGCGGGCGGCTTCGGCGCGGGCAACCGCTTCGCGGATTTCCTTAACACCGGAGAACACCGCCGACAGGGCGATGAAATCCGAATCGAAGCCTTTTGCCATCAGCCGCGCCAGCGTGGTTTTTCCGACGCCGGGAGGCCCCCAGAGAATCATCGAATGCGGTTTGGCCGACTCGAACGCGAGCCGCAGCGGCTTGCCCGCCCCGAGAAGGTGCGCTTGCCCCGCGACCTCGTCGAGCGAGGCGGGGCGCATCCGCTCGGCAAGGGGCGGCGGCACGGGTTCATGGGGCGATCCGGCGGAACCGGAAGGCGCGGATTTCTTCTCCTGCGCGGCAGGGTCAGGCGTTCCAAAAAGATCGAGGTCGGCGCTCATGGCGGCGGCAGGGGGACGCCGAGAATGTCCACCCCTGCGGGCGGTTCAAAATGGAAGTGCTTCGGGGCAAACGAAGGATTGAGGCGCAGGCTGGTGAACTCAATCATCGTGGTCTGCCCAAAGTTGTCGCGCAGCATCATGCGCCGCATTCGCTTGCCGTCAAAGCCGAACCGGAAAAACTGGAAACCGCCGCCGCTCGCCTCCTCGCTGCCCGCTGCTTGGCGCGGGCGGGCTTCAGCCCAAACGAGCTTTTCATTGTCGCCCGTTTCCGCATCGGCTTCGGACAGGATGAAATCGCGCTCGATGTCTCCCTGCCCGAACAGGATGCCTGCGGGGGTCGCGCCCAAAGCGTTTCCAAGCGGGCGCACCGTCACCTGCCGGAGGTCACGGTCCCATGACCAAAGCTGGCGGCCATCGGCCACCAGCAGTTGCGGGTACGGCAAGTCATATTCCCAGCGGAATTTGCCGGGACGGGCGAAAGAAAATCTGCCGGAAGCCTGTTGCGGCGGCTTGCCCGCGTTTCCGATCACGGTTTGCCGGAATTCCCCTTCCGCGCCGCGTGTCGACGCGATGAACTGGCGCAAGTTGTCCACGGCGCTGGCCGCCGTTGCGCTGCCCGCCGACAGAAAAATGGAAACGGCAAACAGGCCAGCGCACCACGCGCCGCAACGGGTTTTCATCATGTTGTTCATTCCTCTTGGACTGGCGGGGCCAGCACTTCACGGTTGCCGCTGGCGCCGGCTGGCGAGACAACCCCATTGCGCTCCATCTGCTCGATGAGGCGGGCGGCGCGGTTGTAGCCGATGCGCAAATGGCGCTGCACCAGCGAAATCGACGGCCTGCGCGTCTTGATGACGACATCGACCGCTTTGTCGTAAAGCTCGTCGGACTCGCCGCTCCCTCCGCCTTCGCCATCCAAGCCGAAATCGTCTGAATCGTCCGAGGAAGGAGTAAGGATGCCTTCCACATAATCAGGCTGACCCGTTTTCTTGAGATAGTCGACGACCTTGTGAACTTCGCCGTCATCGACGAACGCGCCATGCGCCCGCACCGGCAAGCCCGTGCCTGGCGCGAGATAAAGCATGTCGCCCATGCCAAGCAGGGTTTCCGCGCCCATCTGGTCAAGGATGGTGCGCGAGTCGATTTTGCTCGACACCTGAAAAGCAATCCGCGTCGGCACGTTGGCTTTGATGAGACCCGTGATGACATCGACCGACGGGCGCTGCGTGGCAAGAATCAGGTGAATGCCCGCTGCCCGCGCCTTCTGTGCCAGACGCGCAATCAGTTCCTCCACTTTCTTGCCGACCACCATCATCAGGTCGGCCAGTTCATCGACCACCACCACGATATACGGCATGGTTTCGATGCGTTCCGGCGCTTCCGGGGTAATCGAAAACGGATTGGTGAGCGGCTCGCCTATTTTGCGCGCATCGAGCACGGCCTTATTGAAACCCGCCAGATTGCGCACGCCAACAGCCGCCATCAGCCGGTAGCGCCTGTCCATTTCGCCCACGCACCAGTTCAGCGCGTTGGCGGCGTGTTTCATGTCCGTCACCACCGGAGCCAGCAGATGCGGGATGCCTTCGTAAATCGACAGTTCCAGCATTTTCGGGTCGACCATGATGAGGCGCACTTGCTCCGGCGTGCTCTTGTAGAGCAGCGACAGAATCATGGCGTTGATGCCCACCGATTTTCCCGAGCCCGTCGTGCCCGCCACCAGCAGGTGCGGCATTTTGGCAAGGTCGGCTACCATCGGCTGCCCGCCAATATCCTTGCCCAGCGCGACGGTCAGGGTCGCGTTCATGTCGTTATAGGCTTTGGAGCCGAGAATTTCCGACAGGCGGACGGTCTGGCGGCGGGGATTGGGCAATTCAAAGGCCATGCACGACTTGCCGGGGACGGTCTCGACCACGCGAATCGACACCAGCGAAAGCGCCCGCGCCAAATCTTTGCCGAGATTGACTACTTGTGCGCCTTTGACGCCGATTGCTGGCTCAACTTCGTAACGGGTAATGACTGGCCCCGGATAAGCCGCCAGCACTTTGACCTCCACCCCGAAGTCGGCGAGCTTGTTTTCAATTAGCCGGGAAGTGAATTCAAGCGTCTCGTTCGAGGGCAGTTCCCCGCTGTTCGACGCCGCGTCAAGCAAGTTCAGCGAAGGCAGGCTGCTTCCCGCATCGGCAAAAAGCGCCTTCTGGCGCTCCTTTTCTGCGCGGTTCGAGCGCGGCGCTTCCGACACGCCGGGTTCAATACGCAAGGAGGCGACGGCAGCCTGTTCGGTTTTTTTCTTGCGGCGGGTCTGCACGGTTTCTTCGCGCTGGCTGGCCAGCCTGCGCCCCGCCAGCCTGTCGCGGCAAGCCTGCAAAAACGCGAACAGGCTCAAGACAATCCGTTCCAGAATCCCGCCGATGCCTTCGGCGACAGACAGCCAGGAAATCCCGGTAAAAAGCGACAAGCCCGCCGCCAGCAGCGCCACCAGCAGCAGGGCGCTGCCAACAGTGCCAAAATTCTGGTTCATCAGCCCCCCAAGCGCGGAACCGAATATCCCGCCGGGCTGGGACGGCAAGCTGAAAGCGAGTGCGGCCTGCCCAAAGAGACGTAGGCTTTCCAGTGCGCTGCTAGTCAGCAGCACGATGACAAATCCAAGCAAAATGACGAAAAACGAGCGTCGGTCAAGCGTCGGGCGGTCGCGCAGGCGGAGAAATCCCCACACCAGCGCATAGCCAAGGAACACCACCCACCACCAAGCCGAAATTCCGTGCAGATAGAACAGCACGTCGGCAAGCCAAGCCCCGAAGCGCCCGCCAGGATTGCTCACGCTGACCCTTGCGGCGTGCGACCAGCCGGGGTCGGCCTTGTCGTAGCCAAACAGAATCAGGCCGATGTAGACCGACATGACCCCCATCACCAGCCAACGCGCTTCCCGCAGCAGCAGCGTGATTTTTTCGGGCAGGGGGGGAGACGGAGGGCGGGGAGGCATCGGGAAAAAGACCTTTTGAGGCAAAACGCTAATTATAGCGCCTCGCCCCCAACTCCCGAATCCGCTCTGCCCACAGCGTCATCTCTGCGCGGAACCGCAAGCGCAGGTGCGGAATCCGCTTCGGAGAACCGATTATTTAATCTGTTTCTCCAGCATGCTGGAAACAGAACGGTCAAAACTGTCAGCCTTTTTGTCCGGGGAGACCGTTTCTTCGGCCTGTTGCTTGCGGATGAATTCATCGCGCTGAAGAACCAAGCCTTTGAGTTCGGCGGACAAGCGTAGCCGTTCGGCGTTTTGCTTTTTTACGTGCCGCTCAAGGTCGGCGGGAGCCATTGATTGCAGCGGCTTGGGAAGCTGGTCTTTGGGAATGTCGGAGACTTTCTTTTTGCCGCTCTCGATGTCGGCCACCAGATCGCCTTCTCCGGTGATGCTCGCTTTGCCTTTGCCTGTTTTGCTGACATAGGACGACATATCGGCGGCCACCGACGGCGCGGCGGCTTCGGGCATGGCCATCTTCTCCTCAACCTTTCGCTGGCGCTGGAAGGAGCCGTAAGGAATAACCGTCCCGTTCAGTTTGATTTGGACAGATTGTATCTGTCCGTCATATGGCGTTTCGATGATGATGATTCGTCCGCCGTCCTGCGGGATGGCGTGGTAAGCGCCGCCGCCGAGCCGGGCCATTTCTTTCCAGATTTTTGTGGTGGACGGCATGTCGCCCGCTTGAACCGTATTGACGGTAATGCCTCTGGATACGGCATCTTTAATGATTATGGGATACTTGCGGTCTTGCTTATAGTCCATGTGCGGGGGCGCGTCGCCAACCAGAAATAGGATGCGCGAGGTTTTGTCCCTATTTTGTCCGCCGTCTGTCCAGCCGAGCTTGGTCACGGCCACATCCAAGGCTTCGTTAACGGATTCAGGCGTGTCGCCACCGCCGTCCGCCTTAAAAAGCAGAAGCTCGCCATAGATGCCCTGAATATCGGTCGTGAGCGGGAAATTCTTGGTCACATATTCGTCGCCAATATCACGGTAGCCGACGAGGCCGAAGTGGATTTCAGCGTCCGGGTTGCGATCCACGATGGTATTGGCAATAGACCAGATTTTCTTTTTGGCGCCGTCAATCAGCGCGGTCATGGAGCCGGTCGTGTCCAGAACGAAGGCGACTTCGATGCGCTGCTTGGGGGAAGAAGCGGAAGAATCCGAGGTCTGCGCGGGAGCAACCAAAGAGGCGCAACAGAGGGCGGTGGCAAGAAACGCGGCAGAGCCGTTTTTTGAGAGACGCATATGAACTCCGTGAATCGGGCGATACTTGCGTGAGGAAAACAAGCCCTGAAATAAAAAAACGCCCGTGCGGCACGAAATGCTCGCACGGGCGGGTGTCGCTGCGATGCCGCTTAGGCGTTGCTGCCCAAGCGTTCGTGCAGGATGATGCCGTGCGGCGTCTCCTCGATCAGACCTTGCTGGCCAAGGTCTTTCATCACTCGGCTGACCATCTCGCGGGAAGCGCCGATCATACGGGCAATGTCCTGCTTGGAAATTTTCTGCGCCACGATGGTCTCGCCGTTGATTTCCTCGGCCATTTCCAGCAACAGGCGCGCCACGCGACCATAGACATCCATCAGGGCAAGGCTTTCAATTTTGCGGTCAGCGTCGCGCAGGCGCTCGGCGAGGTTGCACATGATGCGCCACGCCACTTCAAAGTGCTCCTGCATAAGCTGGCGGAAAGCCTGCTTCGTGACCGTTACCAAATCGGAGGCCACAACGGGCACGACCGACGCGGAACGCGGCTGGTCGCCGAACATGCCCATTTCACCGAAAATCTGTCCTTGCCCCAAAATGGACAAGATGACTTCGCGCCCGTCCTCGTCGCTGACCACGACTTTCAGGCTACCGGTCAGTACGAAATAGACGTAATCGGTACGCTCCCCCGCACGTACCACCGACTGCCCGCGTGGGAAGTGCCGCATCATGGCGACTTGGGCAATTGAACTCAGTACCTCATCGGAGAGTCCAGAGAACAGAGGGAAGGTCTTTAACGCAATGGTCGAAACGAGAGCTGGCCTATTCATGGGATAACAGATCACATAAAGAAAAGTTGCGATACATCCGCCTCTTCGTGCGTATGAACATTCCGGCGAGAGGAGGACCCCTGAATCCGTGGGACAGGAACTCCCGACCCAACAAAAACGCTTATGCGCACAAGTATAACCACATCTTTCTCCGTTAGCATTGGCTTGATACCGAATTTAGGCATCTGTTTTCACGGGCTATAATTACTGTCAATCTAATTGTTTTCTTTACGAACCCTATCCCATGATGAACGAACACACCCACGCCCGTCTCCTCATCCTCGGTTCCGGCCCCGCCGGCTATACCGCTGCCGTTTATGCGGCGCGCGCCGGCCTGTCGCCGCTGCTTGTTACGGGGCTTGCCCAAGGCGGGCAACTCATGACGACCACCGAGGTCGATAATTGGCCCGCCGACGCCGAGGGCGTCATGGGGCCGGATTTGATGGCGCGTTTCCAGAAGCACGCCGAACGCTTTGATACCCGCATCGTGTTCGACCACATCCACACGGCGGAACTCGCCCAGCGACCGTTCCGTTTGATTGGCGACTCCGGCGAATACACTTGCGACGCTCTCATCATTGCCACGGGCGCGACGGCTCGGTACCTTGGGCTGCCTTCCGAAGAAAAATTCGCTGGGCGCGGCGTATCGGCCTGTGCGACCTGTGACGGCTTTTTCTATCGTAATCAAGATGTTGCTGTAATCGGCGGCGGTAACACCGCCGTGGAAGAGGCGCTCTATCTCGCCAACATTGCCCGCAAGGTCACGCTCGTACATCGCCGCCAAGCGTTCCGCGCCGAAAAAATTATGGTCGACAAACTGATGGAAAAAGTCGCTGCCGGAAAAATTGAGCTGGCGCTTGACTGCACGCTCGATGAAGTGCTCGGGGACAATTCGGGCGTCACGGGCATGCGGCTGCGCGGCGTTACGGACGGGCAAACACGCGAAGTGGCCGTGCATGGCGTTTTCATCGCCATCGGGCATCAGCCCAATACCGGCATTTTTGCCGGACAAATCGACATGGACGGCGGCTATATCGTCACCCGTGGCGGACACGGGGGCGACGCGACCCAGACCAGTATTCCAGGCGTTTTTGCCGCTGGCGACGTGCAGGATCCCGTCTACAAGCAGGCCGTCACCAGCGCCGCCAGCGGTTGCCAAGCGGCGCTTGACGCTGAACGCTACCTCGCCCGTGTCGGCGGATAAATCGGCGCGACGCGCCTAGATGCTTTCCGGCGGCAAAGCGCGGGTCAGATGCACCCGCGTCGGAAAAGCGATTTCCGCGCCGTGGCGGGCGATGATGTCAGCGATTTTCAGCAAGATGTTCTGCTTGGCGCGCAGGAATGCCGCGATGTCCGTCGTATGGCTGAGAGCGCGTACCACGATGTCCAGCGAAGAATCGTTGAATTTGTCGAAGCTGACGACGATGGGCAACGCTTGGTCGATGTCCGGGCAGGTGCGCATCATGGCCTGAATGTCCTCGACGACGCTGGCGACTTTGCCAATATCGTCATAGCGCAGACCAATGGTCTCGTTGAGGCGGCGGTGGCTCATCCGCGACGGGTTTTCGACCGCGATGGTGGCGAACACCGAATTGGGCACATAAAGGGGGCGCTTGTCGAACGTACGGATGCGGGTCAGCCGCCAGCCGATGTCCTCGACCGTTCCCTCAATCGGCTTGTCCGGCGAGCATATCCAGTCGCCGACGGCAAACGGGCGGTCGAAATAAATCATCAGGCTGCCGAAGAAATTGGCCAGCAGGTCTTTGGCGGCAAAGCCAATGGCAATCCCGCCGATGCCGCCGAACGCCAGCACCCCTTGGATGGAAAAGCCGAGGCTTTGCAGCACGACAAGGAAGGTCGTGAGCCATGCCGCAATTCGCAAAAGCTGGCTGATGGCATCCGCTGTCGTCCGGTCGACTTCCGCGCCCCGCGCAACGCGCCGCTGGATGATTGCGTCTTTCGCGTTGACGATGAATCCCGACAGGAACCAGCCCAGGCAGACAATGATTCCGATGACGCGCGCCGGATGGACGATTTCAAGGAAGGGGGTTTTTATCTGCGCCTGCGCCATATGGCCGACGAACGTGATGCCGACTATCCACGCCAGCACGGACAGCGGACGCCGTGCGGAGGCTACCAGGGCTTGCTCCCAGAAGGTATCCGTCCTGCCCGCCTGCTTGCCGAACCGCGCCAGCGCGCGGCGCGACACGTAGTTGAACGCCACGATGGCGAACACGACCAGCAGCACGTGAAGGGAAAACAGCGTCATCTCATCCCCGCCGGTCAAGCGTTCAAGCCATACCCCAAGCCATTCCATAAGTCGTGCCTCCGGCCAGATGATGAGCGTCAAAGCGAAAAAGTGAATTCTAGGCTGTTTCACGCAAACCGATGTATTACTTCTTTCGCATAACAAATTTATTTAAGAGAGTGACATTGTGCGCGGTACGCGGAGCGGGGACGCACTAAGCTGGCCGTTCGCGCCTTTCTAAAAAACTCGTAGAGACTTTTACATCATGGAAGAATCTGATAGCAAAGTTTTATCTGGCGTTACCATTCCGGCTCATCCTGCCGTTCTCACTCAGGTGATGGAAGAGCTGAAAAGCTCTGCCATCAACGGCAAAAAAATTGCCCAGCTTATCAGCCAGGACGCGGGCATTTCCGCCATTGTCACCCGTGTGGCCAATTCCCCGGTTTTTGGCAACGGCAGCCGGGTTTCTTCCATCATGGAGGCGGTGGAGACGCTAGGCTTTGGCTCCCTTGCTGATCTGGTTCAGAAAGCCCTGCTGCAAAACACGACGATCAACAGCAACATTCCGTTCGACCGCTTCTGGGACAATTCGCGCTACACCGGCCTTGCCGCAAAACGGCTGGCGGACATCGTGGGCCAGATCGATCCAGATACCGCCTATACCTTCGGCCTGTTCCATGACTGCGGCATTCCGCTGCTCGCGCAACGCTACCCGGAGTACAAAAACGTTCTGAGCAAAGCCAATAAAGATAGCAAACGGATATTTACTTCCATTGAGGAAGAAGCCATTGGAACCAGCCATGCCATCATCGGCTATTACCTCGCCCGCGCGTGGGGGCTGTCGGATGCCATCACACAGGGCATTCTCCAGCATCACGACTATGCCCAGCTCGAAAGCCCGCAGAACACCAACAGCGAGGCGCACCGCCTGATTGCCATCAATGTCATGGCTGAATTCGCCGCCAACACCCACCTGCGCACGGTGCAGGACACGGAATGGGCAAAGGCGCGTGAAGCCGTTTCCATTTTCCTAGGCTATTCCGTCTCGAATCTGGACGACATCATTGACGACCTGATTTACCAGTTCGACAAAACGCTGGCTCATCACAAAGAAAACGAATAAGGGCGCGGTCAATCTGCGGCATTGTCATTCCGCGTTTTGGCTGCGCGAAGAATGGCGTTTGCTCAGTCCGCGTCGATTTTCATGTCGTGCAGGTTCAGGTACGACTCCTTGAACAATGCGCTCGTTTGCGCCGCGTCCGGTCTCGGCGTCAGCCAACTGACCAGCGGCACGATCACCAGCCCCGCGAGCATCGCCAGCGCCCCGGCGTTGATGGGCGACATCGCGTAGCCCAGCAGCATGTTGGCGACCACCAGCCCCACCGCAAAGATGAAGCACGCCCATACGCTCGCCGCTGTCGTGCGCTGCCAGTAAAGCCCGTACAGGAAAGGCGCGAGAAACGCCCCCGCCAGCGCCCCCCAACTGATGGCCATGAGCTGCGCGATGAAAGTCATTGGCGAGTTGTACTGGATGAGCGCGATGAACGTCGAGATAAGCACGAAAACCACGATGAGCAGCCGAATCATCACAATCTGGTCTCTGGCGTTCATTTCCCGGATGAAATTGCCCCGAATGAAATCCAGCGTCATCGTGGAGCTTGATGTCAGCACCAACGCGCTCAAAGTGGACATCGAGGCGCTCAGCACCAGCACCACCGTTAGCCCTAGGAGCAAATCCGGCATGTTTTGCAACATGGCGGGAATCACCGAATCGTAAACCGGCAGTCCCGCCGCCGTGTATTCGATGCCAGAAGCGGCCAGCCGCGCAAAGCCGCCAAGAAAGTAGCTGCCGCCCGCCACCACGACGGCGAACAGGGTAGAGATGATTGCCCCGCGCTTGATTGCGTCGATGCTCTTGATGGCGTAGAACTTCTGCACCATCTGCGGCATGCCCCAAGTGCCCAGCGAGGTCAGCACAAACACGCCCGCGAGATTGAAAAGGTCTGGGCCGAAAATCGAAACATAGGCGCCCTGCATCTGAGCAGCACCCGCCGCGCCGTCAGCCGGAACCTGCGAGAGCGCAATCATCGCTTGGTCAAAGCCGCCGTGCGACGCCAGAACGGCGACGATGACCGCAACGATGCCAAACAGCATGATGCTGCCCTGCACCAAATCATTGACGGCGGTCGCCATGTAGCCGCCCATGACCACGTAGATGCAGGTCAGCGCCGCCATGACGATGACGCACCATTCGTAAGGTACGCCAAACGCCATGTCGAACAGCCGCGAAAGCCCGTTATAAACACCCGCCGTATAAGGAATCAGAAACACAAAAATGATGATGGCGGCGGCGATGCGCAAAGCCGGGCTGGAAAACCGCGCGCCGAAGAACTCCGGCATGGTCTGGGCGCGCAGATGGTGCGTCATTGCCCGCGTCCGCGCCCCAAGCACGTACCAGACCAGCAAGCTGCCAATAAACGCATTGCCAAGCCCGATCCAGATAGCCGCCATGCCGTATCTCCAGCCAAACTGTCCGGCATAGCCGACGAAAACCACCGCCGAAAAATACGACGTGCCGTAAGCAAACGCGGAAAGCCACGGCCCAACCTTGCGCCCGCCCAGCACGAAGCCGTCGACATCCCGTGCGCTCCGGCGGGTACGGAAACCGATATAAATCGTCACGGCGATGAACGCCGCCATCATCAGAATCTTGAGAAGCATGTCAGTCGCGCCCGCAGGTCAGCCATTCAGGAATTACACGTTTGATTTCCGTCTCCCGCGAGCGGGAAAAGGGAATTTAAGCCTTTTCCCCGTCTTTTTCCCGCATGAGCCACGCAATCAGCATCGGCAGCAAGGAGACAAGGATGATCCCCACGATCATCAGGGAAAGGTTCTGCCGCACCCACGGCAGGTTGCCGAACCAGTAGCCCGCCAGCGTGAGCGAAAAGCACCAGCCCAGCCCGCCCGCCAAATTGAACAGGAGGAACCGGGAATAATTCATCGCGCCCACGCCCGCCACGAATGGCGCGAACGTGCGGAAAATCGGCAAAAAGCGGGAAATGACCAATGTCTTTCCGCCGTGCCGCTCATAGAAAGCATGTGTTTTCAGCAGCGCCTCTTTGTTGAAAAGGCGGGAGCCTTCCCACTGGAACACCTTTGGTCCAATGAAGCGCCCAATCTGGTAATTGACCATATTGCCCAAAATCGCCGCCGTTGAGAGCGTGGCCAGAAGCCTGACGATGTGCAACCCGCCTTCGGCCTCTGCCGCGCCGATTGCCGCCAGCGCCCCGGCAACGAACAGCAGGGAATCTCCCGGCAGGAAGGGCGTCACCACAAAGCCCGTTTCCGCAAAAATCACAAAAAACAAAATAGCGTAAATCCACATGCCATACTGGACGACCCATCCCCCTAAGTACTGATCCAGATGCAGGACAATATCAATGAACTGAGCCAAGAGTTCCATATATAAGCCGTGTTTGCGCAAAAAAGGCGCATTTTACCCGAACCGCTCCGCTACCCGGCGCGGGCAATGACAAAATTGCAGACCGCCGATGCGCCGGCGGCCTTGAGGCAGCGGGCAATCGCGTTAAGCGACGCGCCCGTGGTCATCACGTCATCGACCACCATGACGCGCAGCCCGTCGAATTGGCGGCGGCAAGCAAACGTACCTCGCGGATTGGTCAGCCTCGCCTCGCGGGCGAGCGTGACCTGCGGTGGCGCGTAGTGTTTTCGCACCACGCTTTCCCGCGCCAGCGGCAAATTGGCGGCGCGGGCGAGCGGTCTGGCAATTTCCAGTGCCTGATTGAAACCGCGCTCCGCCAGCCGCTTCGGATGCAGCGGCATGGGGACGAGCACATCGGCTTCCGGCAAAAAAATGTTCGCTGCCGCGTCGGTAAAGAACCGGGTCAGCGACAAGCGGTGGTTGTATTTGAACGCATGCACCAGCACATCCACCGGAAAAACATAGCGGTACAGCGCATGTGTGGCGTCAAATGCCGGCGGCTCGCGCAAGCAGCGCCCGCAAATTTGCCCCTCCGGCGTGGGCAACGCGCAGCGCGGGCAGACCAACGACCCGTTGCGCGGCAATTCGCCCGCGCAATTGGCGCATATCGGCGCGCCTCCTTTTCCGTTTCCGGCGGGCATCCCGCACAAATAACAATCTGGCGGAAGCAGCGTATCGAGCAAGGGCATATTACAATCGACCATGACATGCAATGCGGGGAAGCATAAGGCAAATGCCAAAAATCGAAGTGGCGATCATCAATAAATTGGGGCTGCACGCCCGCGCTTCGGCAAAACTTGCGCGCTTGGCGAACAGTTTCGCCTCCGAGGTCTGGCTGGAGCGTAATGAGAAGCGGGTCAGCGCAAAAAGCGTCATGGGATTGATGATGCTTGCCGCCACCCAAGGCTCCACGCTCACCGTCGAGACCCTTGGCAAGGATGCCGACGAGGCGATGGCGCGTATCGCGGAATTGATCGCTGGCCGCTTTGATGAAGAAGAATGACAAAAACATGAGAAGGGGGGCGCGATGAGTTTTACCGTGCATGGTCTGCCGGTTTCGCAAGGCATTGCCATCGGTTACGCGCATCTCGTCTCGCATGCGCTGCTCGAAGTCAACCACTACCAAATCGCGGCGCGTCACCTCAAGGCCGAGCTAGAACGCTTCGATACCGCTGTTGAAACAGTCGAAAACGAACTGCTCGCGCTGAGAGTATCCGCCACGGCGGCCAGCCCGCACAACGAAGTCAGCGCGTTCATCGACTTGCAGCGCATGATGTTGCAAGACCCCGTGCTGGTTGAGGCCGCCCGCGAAAAAATCCAGGAACACCACTACAACGCCGAATGGGCGCTCGTGCAGCAAATGGAAGTGGTCGTGGAGCAGTTCCGCCAGATTGAAGACCCCTATCTGCGCGAACGGCAAGCCGACGTGGTGCAAGTCGTCGAGCGGCTGGTCAAGGCGCTGCTCGGCGATCCCGGCCACCTGCCCAATCGGCGCAAGGACGGGCTTGGAACCGTCATCGTCGCCCACGACCTTTCCCCGGCGGACACCATCGGCTTCAGGAACCATATCGCCGGGTTCATCACGGACATCGGCGGCTCCACGAGCCACACGGCTATTGTTGCCCGCAACCTTGGCATTCCGGCCATCGTGGGGCTGCGCCATATCCGCGATTTGCTTCGCGCCAACGAACTCATCATCGTCGATGGCACACGCGGCATCGCCATCATCGATCCCGATGAATCCGTCATCGAAGAATACATGCTGCGCCGCGCCGCGCTGGAGCTGGAGCGTTCCAAGCTCAAGCGCCTGCGCGACACCCAAGCCGCCACGCTGGGCGGCGAAGTCATCCAATTGCTGGCCAATATCAGCGGCCCGCAGGACATGATTCAGATAAAGGAGACCAATGCCGACGGCGTGGGGCTGTTCCGCACGGAATTCCTTTTCATCGACCGCGACACCCTGCCCGATGAGGACGAGCAGTACGAAATTTACCGTTCCGTCATCAAAGCCGCCGCAGGGAAACCCGTTACCGCCCGCACCTTCGACATCGGCGCGGACAAAACGCTTGCTGGCGTTCCGCGCAACGAGCCGAATCCCGCGCTGGGGCTGCGGGCGGTGCGTTACTCGCTGGCCGAGCCAAAAATATTCCTCACCCAGTTGCGGGCGCTTTTGCGCGCCTCGGCGCACGGCAATCTGCAAATCATGATTCCGATGCTCGCGCATGCCGACGAAATCGAGCAAACGCTCAAGCTCATCGAAAAAGCCAAAGAAGAACTGCGCGAAGAAAAAATCAAGTTCAACGAACACATGCCCGTCGGCGGCATGGTGGAAGTGCCCGCCGCCGCGCTCGCGCTAGGCATGTTCATCCGCCGGCTCGATTTCCTTTCCATCGGAACCAACGACCTCATCCAGTACACGCTGGCCGTCGACCGTGGAAACGAATCTGTTGGGCGGCTTTACGATCCGCTCCATCCGGCGGTGCTGAAACTCATCTCGGGAACCGTCCAGACCGCCCAACGCGCCGAACTGCCCGTTTCTGTTTGCGGCGAAATGGCGGGCAGTTCCGCCTACACGCTGCTGCTGCTCGGCATGGGGCTAAAGAGCTTTTCGATGCACCCCGCCCGCATCCTTGAAATTAAGCAGCATATTTTGCGAGCTGACCTCGCTGAGCTGATCCCCAAGACGCAGCGCCTCCTCAAGCTCGACGAGCCAGCCCGCATCCGCGAGGCGGTGGAGAAGCTGGAGGGCTAGGGGCAAAGGGCGGAGAAGCGGAACCGCGCCGGAGCGGTTCCGCTTTTCCGCCAGAACATCCACAAATCAGTTGATGTCCGCGTGGATACGGGCAGACTGGAGCAGCCTGTCAATCCAGACGTGATAGTTGGGGTGGATGGTTCCCTGCGATTTGTTGTAATTCATGTTGATGCTGTCAACATAGTCGACATCCACTTTGCCCGGCTTGATTCTGACATCCACCACGACGGTGTGCTTGTTGCGCACGTTCACTCTCAGGCGCAGCACGGTCGGCGTATCTTGGATGACCTGCCATTTTCTATCTTCAGCGCCTTTGAGGATGGCATCATGCGTCTTTTTTTCAGCGTCGCTGACCGATGCTTGCGTGAGGATGGGTTCGTTCCGAAAAACTCTTGAATCAATCTCTACCCAACGCGCCCAAGCAACTGGCGTGAGCAGCAAGGCGGCAAAAAGGGCAGCAAAAAACCGTTTCATGAAAAGCTCCTTGATATGTGGATGGCACAAAACCCTCTTTGGCCGAGCGTTGGAAAGCAGCGATAACCTAATGACATCATAGGTAAAAATGCTGCTTGTCATGCAGATGCGAACCAGTCGGGAGAATGTCCGGCAATGGTAGCCTAAACCCGCGCAGCACGCATAACGGCTTATAATTCGCGCTTTGTTTTTCCAAGTTTTCTGGAATTGACCGATGCCCCGATTTTCACATTTCCGTTTTTTTCCGCATCTTCTTTTCATTTTCCTGCTTGCGGCATCGGGCAGCGCCCTGTCCGCGCCCCCTCCCGTGCTGGCCGCAAAGTCTTGGGTGCTGATCGACCACGCGACAAATCAGACACTTGCCTCCAATGACGCGGACAGCCGAATCGAGCCGGATTCCCTCACCAAACTGATGACCGCCTATCTGACTTTTTCGGCGATCAAATCCAAAAAAATTACCGAAAATCAAGAGGCGATGGTCTCCGTTGCCGCTTGGAAACAGACCGGCCCGCGCATGTTCATCGAGCCGCGCAAGCCTGTTGCGGTCTCCGACCTTCTCCGGGGCGTCATCGTGCAGTCGGGCAACGATGCCTGCGTCGCGCTCGCCGAACTGCTTGGTGAAACCGAGGAAAAATTTGCCGCGATGATGAACCGCGAGGCCAAGCGGCTTGGCATGAAAAATACCCATTTCGTGAATTCCAACGGGCAGTCCGATCCCCGGCACTACAGCACCGCCCGCGACATCGCAATCCTCGCCGACGCGATCATCCGCGATTTCCCGGAGCATTACAGGCTGTACGCGATTAAATCTTTCACCTACAACAACATCACGCAGCAGAACCGCAACCGCTTGCTGTTCATCGACCCCACAATCGACGGCATGAAAACAGGGCAAGCCAAGGACGACAATTACTACATGGTGAGCAGCGCCGTGCGCGGGCCGCGCCGCCTGGTCGCGGTCGTCCTCGGCGCGTCCTCCGACAATGCGCGGGTGCAGGAATCGCTCAAGCTGCTCAACTACGGCTTTCAGTCTCACGACATGATGCGGATTTATGCCGCCAACCAGTCCTTGTCGCAATTCAGGGTTTGGAAAGGCGCGGAAAATGTCGTGGACGCGGGGTTCGCGCAAGACCTCGTCATCTCTTTGCCCAAAGGCAAGGCGAACAAAATCGAGCCTGTTCTGGAGAGCCTTCAGCCAGTGTTCGCGCCCATCAGAAAAGGGGATGAAATCGGCACGCTTACACTAACCGTCGACGGCAAGCCCTACGGAAGTTTTCCGGTGGTGGCGCTCGTGGATGTGCCGCCAGCGGGCTTCTTTGGGCGAATGAAAGACGACATTCTCTTGTGGTTCAAGAACCTGTGAGCGGCGAACGCGAAACCCTCATCCAGTATCCCTGCGATTTTCCTGTCAAGGCAATGGGCGCGAATGCCGAGGGCTTCGCGCAAGCGGTGCGCGATGCCGTGCTGCGCCATGCTGCGGATTTTGACCCCGCCTCGATGGAGGTGCGTGAATCCGGCAAGGGCAACTACCTGTCGATTACCTGCACTTTCCGCGCCCATTCGCAAGCGCAGGTCGATGCGCTTTACCGCGAACTCAGCGCACATCCTCTGGTCAAGGTCGTGCTGTGATTGATGGCAGCGGCCTGCGCGTCAAGCGCCTTGGCCTCACCCGCTATGCCCCCGCGCTGGAAGCCATGAAACGCTTCACCGCCACGCGCAATGCCGATACGCCAGACGAAATCTGGCTGCTCGAACACCCATCCGTTTTTACGCTCGGGCTGGCGGGCAATCCCGCGCATCTACTGCAAAACCCCGGCGGAATCCCTCTGGAGCGCGTCGACCGTGGCGGGCAGATGACCTACCACGGTCCTGGCCAACTTGTTGCCTATCTGCTCATCGACCTTTCGCGCCGCCGAATCAAAGTGCGCGAATTTGTCTGCCTGATGGAGGAAGCGGCCATTGCCACGCTGGCCGAATATGGATTGGACGCTGCCCGCAAGCCGGGTGCGCCCGGTGTCTACATCGACGGCGCGAAAATTGCCGCGCTTGGGCTGCGGGTCAAAAATGGATGCAGCTATCATGGCCTCGCGCTCAACGTCAATGTCGACCTCGCGCCTTTTTCGTGGATAAACCCCTGCGGCTACGCCGACCTGAAAAGCACCCGGCTTGCCGATTTCGGCATCCATGACGATGTGGATGCCGTCGGTTCCCGCCTGTTCGGTCATTTTCAGTGCCTCCTGCCGTCCATTGCCATCACGGCGGCGGAAACTGCCTGACGCAACAATGCCAAAACCCTATCCGCAATCATTGGAACCGCAATGAGCACGCCTCCCCGCAAAGAGCGCGGCGCGGACAAAACCGCCCGCATCCCCATCAAGATTGTTCCCGCCCCGCGCCTGCAAAAACCGGAATGGATTCGAGTCAAAATCGCCTCCGGCGCGGAGGCCGGACGTTTTGGCGAAATCAAAACGGCTTTGCGCGAGCATCAATTGCACACCGTCTGCGAAGAAGCCTCTTGCCCTAATATCCACGAATGCTTTGGCAAAGGCACGGCTTCCTTCATGATTCTGGGCGATATTTGCACCCGGCGATGCCCGTTCTGCGATGTCGGGCATGGCCGCCCCGCCGCGCCGGAGCCTGAAGAACCCGCAAAGCTCGCGGCGACCATCGCGGGCATGAAGCTCGCTTACGCCGTCATCACTTCGGTCAACCGCGACGACCTGCGCGACGGCGGCGCGGCTCACTTTGCCGCCTGTATCCGCGCTATCCGAACGGTTTCCCCAAAGACCGCCGTCGAAATCCTCACGCCCGATTTTCGGGGCAGGGAAAAAATCGCGCTCGATGCCTTCGCGGCGGACGCGCCCAACGTCTTTAACCACAACCTCGAAACCGTCCCGCGCCTCTACCCCCAAGTCCGCCCTGGCGCGGACTATGCGGCCTCCCTTGCCCTGCTCGAACGCTTCAAGGCGCGTTATCCCGACGTGCCGACCAAATCGGGGCTGATGGTGGGCTTGGGCGAAACTGACGACGAAATCCTCGCCACGATGCGCGACCTGCGCGCGCACGGTGTCGACCTGCTCACTATCGGGCAATACTTGCAGCCCTCAACGGGGCATCTGCCCGTGCTGCGCTACGTCCATCCCGATGCCTTCGCGTTTTTTGAATCCGAAGCGCGCAAAATGGGCTTCAAAAATGCCGCCTGCGGGCCGATGGTGCGGTCGAGCTATTGGGCGGACAAGCTGGCGAGCGGGGCGGCGGATTCGCTTGGCTAGATGTCCGCGCAAGCCGCGTCGCGTGCTGAAACCATCGGCAGCCATGACCTGAAAATCGCGCTGTATTAAGTATTCGCGCCAATAAAATGACCGAACCGAGATTTTTTGGCATGAAGCGGGCTTGGCGTTTGGCGGCAGAACAGATATAAAAAGCCCGTCATCCGCCGCAAAATGAAACAGCCCGACAGGTTTCCCCATCGGGCTGCTGGATACGGAATGCGCCTTTCGGCGCATCCTTATTGTAGCAACGGCTCTCACCCCGGTTAGCCACAACGCGCACATTGTAGAGGAGGCACGACATGTCCGGCAAGCTCGAAATCAACGGCCCGCTCATCTTTGGATTCGATATTGGCATCGCCTCGGTGGGCTGGTGCGTGCTGGGCGAACAGTACCTCGTCGACCTCGGCGTGCGCCGCTTCGACAAGGCGGAAACCGCCAAGGAAGGCGAATCGCTCAACCTTACCCGCCTCATAGTAGGGTAGTGGTAGAAACCGGACGAATTTGGGGTTTTTCGGTAGTTTTTTGATAGAAAGGTGGTAAAAATTCGGGGTTCGACTGGTAGTTTTCTACCGATTAAATGCCGGTTAAAACAAATTCAAGCCGAATTTCATCAGAGGCTCGCCCCCGCGAAGATATTTCCCACATCCATCCTCACGTTTCCGCCGCTGGCCAGCACGCCCTGGCCCTGGAGGACGAGACCAGGCGCAAGGCCGATGCGCAGGTTTGCATCGAACTCAACAGGCCGATGTTCCTGCGGGGGCGGAGCAATGTCTGGCGCCTCATCGCTGCTGAACCAATCAGACATCGCTCGCGTCGATCTTGTTCCTGACGTTGAACGCCTTGACGAACCGGGCGGGCATCAACCTACCTGGTGGCCCAGCTTGGTGAGTTCACGCGCCCAATAGTGCGCGCCGCCGCACGCTTCCATGCCGATCAGGCACTCGGCGCAGTTGGCGAAGAATTCCAGAAACTTCACCCGCTTGATCTGCCTGCTCATAATTTCGCCCGTTTGCTCGTCCACGTAGTGCACCTGAAAGACGTTCTTTGCAATATCGATCCCAACTGGCGTCATGTCTATCCCCTTTGGTTGGCCTGTAAAAACCTGTATGGTCTTCCAAATCGGCTCTTGCAGGGGGAGGCACTCATTTCATTTGTTCTAGGCCAATTTCACGGCATCAGTGAAACAAAGATGCTCGATTGTCTGATCTGGCTAGGCCGTGATGTGCAAATCGTTATCGGCCCAGATCGTCGCACGCCTTCGGCTAGATATCTCGCTGTCGTGTTCGCTATGTGATGCTAGGCAAAAACGGCAGCGGCTAGCACGGCGGTTCATTTGGCACTGCCGCCCAGCATTTCCGCCGCGTGGCGGCGTGTGGTGTCCGTGATGTCGACGCCGCCGAGCATTCGCGCAATTTCTTCAACGCGCCCTGCCCCATCGAGCGGCGTGACGACGCTCAAGGTTTGGCCGTTGCGGGTTTCCTTGGCAATCTGCCATTGCCAGCCAGCGCGAGCCGCCACTTGCGGGAGGTGGGTCACGCAGAGCACTTGGCGGTCGCGCCCCAGCCGATGCAGCAGTTGCCCGACGATTTCCGCGACGCGCCCGCCGATGCCAACGTCGACTTCGTCGAAAATCAGCGTGGGCGTGGACGAATCGCGGCTGGTCATTACCTGAATGGCCAGCCCGATGCGGGACAGTTCTCCGCCGGAAGCTACTTTGGCAAGCCCGCGAAGCGTCTGCCCCGGATTGGCGGCAACCTGAAACTCGATGTTTTCCAGCCCATGCGCGGATGGCTCGCTGGCGAGCAGCGCCACTTCAAACTGTCCGCCCTCCATCGCCAGCGATTGCATGGCTTCGGTGATTTCGGGCGACAGACGCGCCGCCGCGTCCCGGCGCATGGATGAAAGCTGCTTGGCGGCTTCCTCAAAGGCTTCTTGCGCCTCGCGCTCGGCAGCGGCAAGGCGTTCCGGGTCGGCGCTGGCTTCGAGCGTGTCGAGCCGCGCCCGCCACTCCGCCGAGCGCGACGGCAAATCTTCCGGCGCGGCGCGGTATTTCCGGGCAATGTCCATCACCGCGCCAATACGCTGCTCGATGGCGGCGAGCCGCTCCGGATCGAGTTCGAGCCGCTCGCGGTAGCGCCGCAAAAGATGCAGGGCTTCATCGGCCTGTATCGCCGCAGATTCAATCATTTCCCGCGCTTCCGCGAGCGCCGGGTCAATCGCTTCCAGCGCCGACAGGCGATTGGCGCAAAGCCCGAGCACGGAACAAGCGGACTGCTCGCCCTCCCCAAGGTTATCGAGCGCCTCGCCCACGCCGCCCAGCAAGTCAGCGGCATGTGCCAAGCGCCCATGTTCGGCGTTGATGTCCTGCCACTCGGCGGGGTCAAAGGCGAGTTCTTCCAGTTCCTTCACTTGCCAGCCCAGCAATTCGCGCTCGCGGGAAAACGACGCCGCGTCCCGCTCCGCCGCTTGCCGCAAATCGACCAAACGCTGCCATTCGCGCCAGCGGGCGGCAACGGTAGCGGCCAGTTCCTCCGCCCCGGCGCGGGCATCGAGCAACTGGCGCTGCGTGTCGGGGCGCAACAGGGCGTGATGGGCATGCTGACCGTGAATGTCCGCCAGCCATTGCCCGGCGGCGCGCAGTTGCGCAAGCGTTGCGGGCGTGCCGTTTATCCATGCCTTGCCGCGCCCGCCCGCGTCGACAAGGCGGCGCAGAATCAGCGCGTCGTCGCCAAAATCCAGTTCTTGGTCGGCAAGCCAAGCGGACAGTTCGCCACCGGGCGGCAAATCAAATTCGGCGGTGATGTCGGCTTTTTCGCAACCCGCCCGCACCACGCCCGCGTCGGCGCGTTCCCCCAGCGCGAGGCTTAAGGCATCCAGCAAGATGGATTTGCCCGCGCCCGTCTCGCCAGTGAGCGCCCCGAATCCGGCGGCAAAATCGAGTTCAAGCCTATCGACAATGACAAAATCGCGGATGGAGAGGCGGCGCAGCATGGACGTGAGTGAAATCAGGTGCGCAGCACGGACGCGCCCCAATGGAGCTTTTCGCGCAGCATGGCGAAGTAGCCGTAGCTTTCGGGATGCAGCAGACGCACTTCCTGCGAGGAACGCATAATCCGCAGCCGGTCGCCCGCGCGCACGTCGCAGTAAGTCACTCCGTCAAAGTGGATGCGGGCATCATGCGGCGGCATGAGCACGATTTCGATGCGGCAGCTATCCGGCAAGGTGACGGGGCGGACGGTGAGCGAGTGCGGACAAAGCGGAACCAGCGCGATGCCCCCGACACCCGGATGGAGAATCGGCCCATTGGCCGCCAGCGCGTAGGCTGTGGAGCCAGTGGGGGTGGCGATAATCATGCCGTCTGAGCGCACGTTGTAGACGAACACATCGTCGACCATCAGTTCCAGCTCAATCATCCTGCCGAGGCTGCCCCGGTTGACCACCACATCATTGAGCGCGACGGTATGGAAAATGCGGTCGCCGCCGCGCACGACTTCGGCATCGAGCATGCCGCGAGATTCGGTGCAATAGCGCCCGTCGAGTATTTCGCCCAGTTGGCGGCAGGCATCCACCCTTGAGAGGTCGGTCAGGAAACCCAGCCGCCCGAGATTGACCCCGACCAGCGGCACGGCGCGTTCCCCCAGCCGCCGCGCCGCGTTGAGCAAAGTGCCGTCGCCGCCGATGACGACCGCGAGATCGGCTTTGTCGGCAATCTCTTCGTAGGTCGCCGTCATGAAATCGTTGGCCGCCCGCCCGATGCGCCCTGCCGTGCCTTGCTCAATCCACGGCTCCAGCCCGCGCCCGCGCAAAAACCGCGCAATGTCCAGCACCGCCTCGCTGCCGTCCGCGCTTTTGAATTTGCCAATCAGGGAAATGTTGCTGAATGGGCTTGCCATGCGGCCGATTAAACCACATTTGCCCAAGCGCCGCGCAACTGCGCGAACCGCCGACGCACTGCTAGAATGAGCCGATGCAACAGACCACCCTGCCTCCGCCCGATGCCCGCGCCCGCATCCTGCTCAAAACCCTGATCGAGCGTTACATCGCGGACGGACAGCCCATCGGCTCCCGCGCCCTGTCGCGCTCATCGGGGCTGGAACTGTCGCCCGCCACGGTGCGCAACATCATGAGCGACTTAGAAGAAATGGGCTACATCGCAAGCCCGCACACCTCGGCGGGACGGATACCCACAGCGATGGGCTACCGTTTTTTCGTCGACGCACTGCTCACGACGCAGCCTATGGGCAACACGCAAGCGCAGGAACTGAAAGGGCATCTCCGTCCCGGCCAGCCGCAGCGGTTGATGAATTCGGCATCGCTCCTGCTCTCGAACCTGACCCGCTTCGCCGGGGTGGTCGTCGCGCCGCGCCGGGAGCCGCCCCGCATCCGCCAAATCGAATTCATCGGGCTGGCGGAAAACCGCATCTTGCTCATCATCGTGACCGAAAGCGGCGACGTGCAAAACCGCATCCTGTTTACGCGCCGCGCCTATTCGGCCTCCGAACTGGGCGCGGCAGCGGCGTATCTCAATGAGCACTGCGCCGGGCTTGCGCTCGATGAAATCCGCGCATCCCTCCAAACGGAACTGCACCGCATCAGGAGCGACCTGAGCGAACTGATGGCGAGCGCGATTGAGGTCGATTCAGATGATGCCGCCGAGGAAACGTCTGCCGACTACATCATTTCGGGGGAAACCAACCTGCTCGATGTCGAAGATTTATCCTCCAATATGTCGCGCCTGCGCGAGCTTTTCCGGCTATTCGAGCAGCGCACGGCGCTGATGCAGTTGCTCGATGTGTCCCGGCGCGCGCAGGGCGTACAGATTTTCATCGGCAACGAATCCGGCCTCTCGCAGCTTGACGCTTGCAGCGTGGTGACAGCGCCCTACGAAGCCGACGGGAAAATCGTCGGCTCCGTCGGCGTCATCGGCCCGACCCGCATGGCCTACGACCGAGTGATTCCCATCGTCGACATCACCGCCCGGCTGCTGTCAAGCGCCTTGTCGTCCAACGGCTGACCCCGCCCGCCATGTCGCGCTTTTTGCCCGAACCTCCGCCCCGCAACCCGAAAGAGCGCCCCCGCGCAGGCGTGCTGCTGGTCAATCTCGGCACGCCGGACGCGCCAACCGCAAAAGCCCTGCGCCCGTGGCTGCGTCAGTTTCTTTCTGACCCAAGAGTCGTCGAATTGCCGCCGCTCATCTGGCAGCCCATCCTGAACGGCATCATCCTCACTACCCGCCCGCCCCGCTCCGCCAAAAAATACGCGGCCATCTGGACGCCGGAAGGCTCCCCGCTCAAGATTCACACCGAACGCTTGGCCGATTTGCTCCGCGACAAGCTCAACGGCGGGCAGGGGCAAAGCCGCGACGGCATTGCCGTCGCCTGGGCCATGCGCTACGGCTCGCCTTCCATCGCCGATACGCTCAACGCTTTGCGTATGCGCGGTATCCAGCGCATCCTCGTCGTGCCGCTTTACCCGCAATTTGCCGCCAGCACCACAGCCAGCGTCCTTGATGAAGTCGCCCTCGCTTTGCGCTCTTGGCGCAACCTGCCGGAGCTTCGCTTCGTGCGCAGCTTTCCCGACGACCCCGGCTACATCGCCGCGCTGGCGGCGAGCGTGCGCGAGCACTGGACCGCGCACGGACAAGGCGATTGCCTCGTGGCCAGCTTTCACGGCCAGCCCGCCAGCACCGACGCGCTGGGCGACCCCTACCGCGCCGAATGCCTCGTCACCGCGCGCCTTTTGGCAGAGGCGCTGTCCCTGCCGCCGGAAAAGCTGCATGTCACGTTCCAATCCCGCTTCGGGCGCGGGAAGTGGCTGGAACCCTACACCCTGCCGACGCTCGAACGCCTCGCCGCCTCGGGCGAAAAGCGGGTCGACGTCATCTGCCCTGGCTTTGCCGCAGACTGCCTCGAAACGCTGGAAGAAATCGCCATGCTGTGCCACGACGCTTTCCTTGCCCGTGGCGGCGAGGCATTCCACGCCATCCCCTGCCTCAATGCCCGCCCGGAGTGGGTAAACGCGCTGGAAAGGATTATTCAGGGACAAACGATGGGTTGGGCGTAAGCGGAAAAACTTCACAAAACCGCACAATCCGCTGTGCCGCTCGTTCTAACGCAAATAAGCGCCTATTGCTTGGAATTATTAACGCGCCGAACCGAAAATATTCCACATAAATTGAAAACAATTTATATCACCGCCGTTTTTCTTGATATAGAGCATAGACGATATAGCGAACATCACTTATCAAATAAGTTAAGTATATACACATTATGTTATATGTCATGTTAAGCGACATATCCTCAAACGGAATATTCCAACAGGCAGTGCATAAAACTAGTGTATCCTTTGTGAGCTTTTTTGGTGACAGTCTGTTCTTCGCTATACCTTACTTTTAACGAGATGTCTTTCTGGGCGAGGCATTAAATGGATAGTAACCGCAGCGTATTTTCAAAATACCGCAAGATTATTTTTGCGGTCATCCTTTTTATGGTGGCGGATGCTATCGTCATCGGCATCAACTTCTACAATACATTCAAGGCCGATGAGTCCGCCGTCTCGATCAACCTGTCGGGTCGGCAGCGGATGATGTCGCAACGGATGACCAAGGCGCTCCTGACGCTGGGCGTCAGCATGGAAGCGGGAGACGAAGACGGCATCAAAACCAGCCTGAAGGAACTGACGCTGGCGGTCAGGCGCTTTGACAGAACCCTGATGGGCTTCCGCGACGGCGCGATGGTGACGGGCGGCGACGATAACCCCGTGTATCTCACCCAAGTCGGAACGGAAAAATCCCGCCAGTTCGTCGCGGAAACCTACGTGATATGGAAGCCTTACATGGAGCACCTGAAACCGCTGCTGAACAGCGACAGGGACTCTTTCTCGGACAACTACCTCAACGCGACAAAGCTGGAAGACCCGGCTCGCCTGGAAGACGCAAAAAAGAGATTTCAGGCAGAAGAAAACTTTACGGATGAAGAATTCAGAAGAAAACTGGAATACATAGCAAGCAACCCCGAGCAGTTCAAGGAAGAACTTAGAGCGGCAGTGGCTTTTGCGCTGGAGAAAAACCCGACGCACAGCGAGCCGCAAAACAACCGGGCAGTCCTGAAACTCATGAATGCCCTGACCACCGATCTGGAACAGGTTGCCAGCCATCGGGCCGCCATTTTGCGGATCGTGCTGGTCGTCGGCATCGTATTTGCGCTTATCAACTTTGGTTACACCGTTATCATTTCAATCCGGGATTTGATGGCGGGCGACAGAAAACTTTCCGAAGCGCGCCAAGAAACCATCGAAATCCTCGCCACCGTGCGCGAAGGATTGTTCCTGCTGGATAAAAACAAGAAAATCGGGACGCAGTTCTCGGAATCCCTGCCCGACATCTTGAGAAGGGAGATCGTGCCGGATTCGGATTTCCTGCCCCACCTTGAGGCCATTGCCCCCCGGAATATTTACGAAGCGGCGGTGGACTACATTGACCTGCTTTTGGGCGACCGCGTAAAAGAAGCCTTGGTCGTTAGCCTCAACCCGCTCATCAACGTCCCCATCCTCGTCACCGACCCGCGAGCCAACACCCAGACGCGGTATCTTTCCTTCTTCTTCAACAGGGTGCTTTCGGACGACCAGCAAATCTCGCACTTGCTGGTCACGGTGCAGGATGTCACCGACAAGGTCGTGCTCACGCAGCAAATCGAGCAAGCGAAGAATTTGGCAAAAATCGAGGTCGAAACCCTGCTGCGGCTGGCAAGCAGCGACTTTGAGGCACTCCAGCGGTTCATCGACAACGTCGGGAAATCGCTGGCCCAGATCAACGAGAAGATGAGCGCCGCCCATGACGAGGCGCGTGACCGCCTGCATACGCTGAACTACATCATGCGTATCATGCACGGCATCAAGGGCGAAGCGGCGGTGCTTGGCATCGAGGCGCTGGAAAGCTACGCGCATTCATGCGAAGAAGAATTGGTGTCCATGCGCGAGGACGAGCAGTCGCTCTCCGGCGACCAAATGCTGCGCGTGGCCGTGCTGCTGGAAGGCTTTTACCAGCGCCATTCCTCGCTTGCCCAAATCGTTGCCCGCCTCGGCAATGCCTTGGGCAAAACGCAGCCGTCAGGCGGCATGCCGGACGGCATGACTGCCCAGAAACATCCGTTCGCGGACCACATCGCCGCGCTGGCGCAGCGGATTGCTGCCGATCACGGAAAGCAGGTCGAAGTTTCCTGCCAGTTTGAAAAATTCTTCTCCCTGCCCAAAGCCACGACGAAAGAGTTGCAGGATATTTCCATCCAGCTTGTGCGCAACGCCATGACGCACGGCATCGAGATGCCAGACGAGCGAACCCAGCACAACAAGCCGTCAATCGGCGCACTGAGCCTGTGGTGCGAATATCTGGGCCACGGGCAGTACACCTTCACGGTACGGGATGACGGATGCGGTATCGTTCCAGACCGTCTGCGCAAGCATTTTGTCAAGAAGAACATCTTGACTGCGGCAGAGGCGGATGCCTTGAGCGATCAGGAAATCGCCAACCGCATTTTCCAGCCGGGCGTCTCAACCGTCGAGGTTGCCGACCAAGATTCAGGGCATGGCATCGGCTTGGACGCGGTACTGGAAAAAGTCAGGGGCATGGGCGGGTACATGCTGGTCAAGAGCAGGCCAAACCAGTTTACCGAGTTCAATATCCAGTTCAGCACGGTACTGTGAGAGTTTAATAAAATGAAACTCCTGATCGTTGACGATTCCGCGCTCATCAGAAGCCGCGTTGCCCGCATCCTGAGCGACCCGAGGCTGAACAACATCCAGTTGCTCGGCATGGCAAGAAACGGCAAGGAAGCCCTCATGCTGTGCATGCAGCACATGCCCGAGCTTGTGACAATGGACATCACCATGCCGGAAATGGATGGGATAGAGTGCACGGAGAAAATGATTGAAATCTTCCCCGACTGCAACATCTTGGTCATTTCGGCGCTGAGCGACAAAGCCACGGCTTTGAAGGCGCTAAAGAAAGGGGCTCGCGGCTTCCTCTATAAGCCATTCTCCGATGAAGACCTGATCGCAGCTTTTTTGGAGCTTATAAGTTCATGAAAGGCATTAACGAAAAAGACATCTACACTTTCGTAGACGCGGTCAGCGCATTTTTCTTCCAGGTCACCGAAGAAAAAGTGGAAATCAAAACCGCCTACCTGCTGGAAGGCGACGTTCCTTCCGCCACGTTCGACCTGACCAGCTATATCACGCTGTCCGGGGATTTCTCTGGGCGCATCTATTTTTCCGCGCCGCGCAGCATGCTGACCCATCTCCTGCTTCTGATGGGTGAGCAAATACGGGACAATGACCGCCTTCTCGATACGGCTGGAGAAATTGCTAATACAATTTCTGGCAATGCGCGCAGACATTTTGGAGAAACGATGGAAATCTCCGTGCCCACCACGCAGGCAACGGATCCTGACTGGCTGAAAACCGTTGTTTCGCCCCAATCCTACGTCATTCTCGTGAAATGGAAGCAATACCGCGCTTCCGTCGTCGTGGATATTCAGCGCACCGCGTAAAGACAAATCGCGTTTATGGCATTCGGCTATTTTCCGCGCTATCTGGAAATTTCCGGTAAAAAAAGCGAATGGTTTTTTGCCCCGCGCCTGATCCGCTTTTTAATATAGATCAAAGTTAACTTTGGCACACAGGCTACTATTCTTATCCCAACACACCCAATAAATACACAACAGGAGGGGATTTGTGGACATGGGTCGTCGCGTATTCTTGCGCGGACAACACCCGCGTAAGGCTGCGGCTCCGTATCGCCCTCCTTGGTCGGTGGATGAAGCTGTTTTTACGCGCACCTGCACCCGTTGCGGCGCTTGCGTGGCGGCATGTCCCACTGGCCTGCTCTCATCCGGTGCGGGGGGGTTTCCTGAAGCCGATTTCCGTCGGTCGCACTGCACATTCTGCGCGGATTGCGCCCACGCCTGTTCGGAAAATACGCGGCAAAGCGCATCTGGCCAGCAAGCGCCCATTTCCTTTTCTCCCGAACTTCCGCCTTGGGCACTCCAGCCCGTGATCGGCGCGGAGTGCTTACCGCACCGGGGCATCCTGTGCCGTTCTTGTGAAGAGCACTGCGAGCCGGGCGCAATCCGATTCTCCCCGCGCCCAAACCAGCCCGCGCGGCCTGATGTTTTGAAAGCAAGCTGTACCACCTGTGGCGAATGCGTAGCATCATGCCCCGCGTTCGCTATTTCCATGCAGCCTTTTTCGTTGCCTGACCCGCAAGCAAACTTTTCCATGGAAAAACAACCACAATGAAAGTCGTCAGCCTCGTTCTGAAGTTCCTGCCAAGGTATGCCGATACAATAAAATCTGCTGTTGAAGCCGTTCCCGGTGCCAGCGTGGCCGCCGATAGCGGCAACGGGCGCATGATTGTCCTGTTGGAAGACGGCTCGGACTATGCCGTCTCCGATTCCATCATCCAAGTCCACCAGATCCCGCAGGTGATGTCTGCAACCCTATCCTACGAATATTCGGATGAAACACCCGCTCTCGAGGAGAACTGAAATGACCAACCGCCGTGATTTTTTGAAAACCCAAGCTGTCGCCACTGCCGCCGCCGCAGCGGGCATGTCGTTGCCAACCAAGGTCGCCGCCGCGCCGGACGACGACATCCGGTGGGACAAAATCCCTTGCCGCTTCTGCGGAACCGGCTGTTCCGTGCTGGCCGGCGTGCAGAACGGCAGAATGGTTGCCACGCAAGGCGACCCGGATTCCCCCGTCAACCGGGGGCTGAACTGCATCAAGGGCTACTTCCTGTCCAAGATCATGTATGGCAAGGATCGGCTCACCCAGCCCTTGCTGCGGAAGAAAAATGGCAAATACGCCAAAGACGGCAACTTCACGCCCGTCTCGTGGAAAGAAGCCTTCGACATCATGGAAGAAAAATGGAAAGAGGCCCTAAAGACGACCGGCCCGACCTCCATTGCCATGTTCGGCTCCGGCCAATGGACGATTTGGGAAGGCTATGCCGCCGCGAAGCTGTACAAGGCTGGGTTCCGTTCCAATAACATCGACCCGAACGCCCGCCACTGCATGGCCTCCGCCGTGGTCGGCTTCATGCGCACCTTCGGCATCGACGAGCCGATGGGCTGCTACGACGACATCGAGAACGCCGACGTGTTCGTGCTCTGGGGCGCCAACATGGCCGAAATGCACCCGGTGCTGTGGTCGCGTGTCACCGACCGCCGCCTGACCCATCCCAAGTGCGAAGTCCACGTGCTGTCGACCTTTGAGCATCGCTCATTCGAGCTGGCCGACAACCCGATGATCTTCAACCCGCAGTCCGATCTGGCCATCCTGAACTTCGTCGCCAACTACATCATCCAAAACAACAAGGTCGACAAGACCTTCATCGGCAAGTGCGTCAATTTCAAGAAAGGCGTCACCGACATTGGCTATGGCCTGCGCCCCGCCCACCCGCTTGAAGCCAAAGCCACCGCTAACGGCTATGCGGGCGCGGATGGCAAAAACAAGACTGATCCCGGCGCGATGGAGCCAATCACTTTTGACGACTACGCCAAGTTCGTCTCCGAGTACACGCTGGAAAAAGCCGTCCAAATCTCCGGTGTGCCCGCCGACAGGCTCAAGAGGCTGGCGGAACTGTTCTGCGACCCGAAGAAAAAAGTGGTCTCCTTCTGGACAATGGGTGTCAACCAGCACACACGCGGCACGTGGGTCAATAACCTGCTCTACAACATCCACCTCCTGACCGGCAAGATTTCCCAGCCCGGTTGCGGCCCCTTCTCCCTGACCGGACAGCCTTCCGCTTGCGGAACCGCCCGTGAAGTCGGCACGTTCGCGCACCGTCTGCCCGCCGACATGGTCGTTGGCAATCCGGCGCACCGGAAAATGGCCGAACAACTCTGGCAACTGCCGGATGGCACGATTCCGCCCCAGGTTGGTCTGCATGCCGTCGCGCAAAGCCGCAACCTCAAGGATGGCAAGATCAAGTGCTACTGGACATCCACGACTAACAACATGCAGGCGGGGCCAAACACCAACGAGGAAACCTATCCCGGCTGGCGCAACCCGAACGCCTTTGTGGTGGTCTCCGATCCCTACCCGACGGTATCCGCGCAATCTGCCGACCTGATTCTTCCCACGGCCATGTGGGCGGAAAAAGAAGGCGCTTACGGCAACGCCGAGCGGCGCACGCAGTTCTGGCGCCAGCAAGTCAAAGCGCCGGGCGAGTCCCGTTCCGACCTGTGGCAGTACATCGAATTCTCCAAACGCTTCAAAGTGGAAGATGTCTGGCCCGCTGAACTGATCGACAAGAAGCCCGAATACAAGGGCAAGACCTTGTACGACATTCTTTACGCCAACAACAAGACGACCAAGTTCCCGAAAGCGAACGTGACCGCTGTCAACGCGCATGTCATTCCGGGCTACATGAACGACGAATCCGAATATTTCGGTTTCTACGTGCAGAAAGGTCTCTTTGAAGAGTATGCGGCCTTTGGCCGGGATCATGCCCACGATCTGGCGGACTTTGACACTTACCACAAGTCACGCGGCCTGCGCTGGCCCGTGAAGGACGGCAAAGAAACCTTGTGGCGCTTCACCGAGAAGTACGACCCCTATGTGAAGAAGGGCGAAGGCATCAAGTTCTACGGCCAAAAGGACGGCAAGGCGAACATCATCGCCCTGCCCTACCAAGCGCCGCCCGAAGTGCCGGACAAGGAATACGACCTGTGGATGTGCACGGGCCGCGTCCTTGAGCATTGGCACACCGGCTCGATGACCCGCCGCGTGGAAGAACTGCACCGCGCCGTGCCGGAGGCCGTTGTCTACATGCACCCGGACGATGCCAAGGCTCGCAACCTGCAACGGGGTTCCAAGGTGAAGGTAATTTCCCGCCGTGGCGAAATCACGCTGCAAGTCGACACGAAGGGGCGCAACAAGCCGCCACGCGGATTGGTTTACGTGCCTTTCTTCGACGAGCAGAAATTGGTCAATAAGCTCATCTTGGATGCCACTTGCCCGCTTTCTAAAGAAACAGACTTCAAAAAGTGCCCCGTCAAGGTCGTGCTTGCCTAATCGCTTCATTCATCAACCTAACAAACGCCTGACACCATGAGTGCGGAAAAAACCGCCCAACCCGCCAAGCCCCCTGAGAAAAAAGTTTCTCAGGGGCGCAGGAAGCTCCTCTCCGGCATGGCCGGAGCGGCGGGCGGCGGTTGCCTCATGGCGATGGGCGTTGGTCTTTACTCCCGCCAAGCCAGCGCACTTCCCGCGCTGGCCTTGCGGCCTCCCGGCGCGTTGCCGGAACCTGAATTCCTTGCGGCCTGCACCCGTTGCGGGCTGTGTATCCGGGACTGCCCGCCGGGCATCCTGAAACTGGCCGCGCCGGGCGACCCTGTTCCCACCGGCACACCCTATTTCACGGCCAGAACCGACCCCTGCGTGATGTGCGAGGACATTCCTTGCGTCAAGAACTGCCCGACAGGTGCGCTTGACACGAAACTCGACGACATCACCAAATCGCGCATGGGTCTCGCGGTGCTCATCGACGAAGAAAACTGCATCGCTTTCTTGGGGCTGCGCTGCGAGATTTGCTACAACGCCTGCCCGCTCATCGGCAAGGCAATCACGCTGGAAAAACGCCACAACCCGCGCTCCGACCGCCACGCGATGCTCCTGCCCACGGTGCATTCGGATTACTGCACTGGCTGCGGGCTGTGCGAAAAAGCCTGCATTCTGGAAGAAACGGCCATCCGCATCCTGCCGCCCGCGCTCGCGCAGGGCAAAGGCGGCGAACACTATCTCAAGGGCTGGGAAGAGAAGGAAAAACACGGTGGTTCGCTGATTGGGGAGCAGTTGCAGCTACCCGTCAGAGGACTCGAAGACAGAGCCTTTGGCGACACCCGCGTCTATGAGCCTCCTCCCTCGCAAGCAAGCCCCGGCGCGGATCCGCCGCCTTTCGACCCGTCCCTCGCCCCCGGCGCTAATCCTGAGGGCAAGCCATGAGCGCCCGCAGCCTAAACCGCCCCGGACAAGACGCGATTGCACGCAAAGGCTGGCTGGCCGCGCACAAATGGCTGTTGCTGCGCCGCCTTTCCCAGTTGGGAATACTGGCGCTGTTTCTGGTCAGCCCGTGGCTCGGCCTATGGCTGCATGAAGGCAACGTACCCGCCCGTCCCGCGCAGGGCGCTTTCCAGACCGACCCCTTGCTCGCCAACAACACGGGGAATCTCGCCTCGTCCGTCGGCGCGGATACGGGCATGCTCCAACCCCCGGCGGATATTTTCTACATCATCAAGGGCAATTTCTCTTCCAGCGTCGTGCTGGATGTTTTGCCGCTTACCGAACCCTACGTCTTTTTGCAAATGCTCGCCGCCGGACATGTTCCCGTTTCCGCTGCCATCACGGGCGTCATCATTCTCACAATCTTCTATCTCCTGATCGGCGGGCGCGTATTCTGCTCATGGGTATGTCCGGTCAACCTAGTTACGGATGCCGCCGGATGGACTCGTCGGCGGCTCAACATCAAAACCAACCATGCGCTGCCCGCCAACACCCGATACTGGTTCCTGGCAGGCACTCTCATCGCCTCCGCGCTCACCGGCACGCTTGCGATGGAATGGATCAATCCGGTATCTATTGCCCATCGGGGAATCATTTTCGGCATGGGCGCGGGAATCTGGATTCTCGTCGCGGTGTTCATCTACGATGCCTTTGTCGCTACGCGGGGATGGTGCGGCCATCTTTGCCCGATGGGCGCTCTGTACAGCCTGCTCGGCAAAACGGCGCTGCTGCGCGTGGCTGCGCCCAAACGGGCGGCATGCGATGACTGCATGGACTGTTTTGCGATTTGCCCAGAACCACAAGTGATTCGCCCGGCACTTAAAAAAGTGGGACAGGATAGCCCCGTCATCTTGGATTCACGTTGCACAAACTGCGGGCGCTGCATAGATGTTTGCGGTCAACAGGTTTTCAGGTTAACCCATCGCTTCGACCAGAGGAGTTCATCATGAAAAAACGCTTCCTTACCCTCATCCCCGCGACCATGCTGACAGCGGGTCTGCTGCTCTCCGGCGCTTGCGCTTCCGTCATTGCCTCCGATGACAGCGGCGGCTTGGCCACTTTGCGCGGCGCTTCCGTGTCAGCGGCTGAAAAGACCGTCACCGGCGACGGGCTGAAGAAAGCACTTGAAACGCCGCCAGTGGATCGCAACTTCACGGATCAGCCCCCCTTGGTGTCGCATGCGGTAGATGAGTATCCGGTCACCAGGGCGTTCAACAAGTGCTTGGATTGCCATTCAAGGGAAAACGCCAAGAAAGAAAAAGCGACCACGGTTTCCAATACCCACTTTGAAGCGGCTGACGGGAAAGTGCTCAAGAACGTTTCAGCGCGGCGCTATTTCTGCGTGCAGTGCCATATCCCCCAAGTCGATGCCAAGCCTCTGGTTGAGAACACCTTCCAGCAGGCCGAGTGACGCCAAAGCAAACTCACTTCAGTCAGGTCCACAAAGATGAACCCTGTGCCTCCTGCGAAGTTTTCCGCTTCCGACCGGCCCGTCAGGCCGCATCGGAAGCGGAAAACGAAACTTCTGTCCGTTTCCGCCCTGCTGTTCTTTGTCTGCGGCATCCTGTTCGCAGCCGTTTTTAACGTGGCAATGCACTGGAGCAACACCGAAGAGTTCTGCTTGAACTGCCACGAGATGAAGGACAACCTGTACCGGGAATATCAATCAACCGTCCACTACACCAACCGCAGCGGCGTGCGGGCGGTGTGCGGCGACTGCCATGTCCCCAAGGAATTTTTGCCCAAGATGTTCCGCAAGATGCAGGCGGCGGGCGAAGTCTGGCACTCGCTGATGGGCACGATCAGCACGCCCGAGAAGTTTGCGGAAAGGCGTCCAATGCTGGCGCAAAGAGAGTGGCAGCGCATGAAGGCCAACGACTCAAAGGCTTGCCGCAACTGCCATGACGCGCAATCGTTCGACCTCAGCAGGCAAGGCTATCGTTCCGTCCAACAGCATCAGGAAGGGCTTATCGGCAAGGGGCAGACCTGCATCGACTGCCACAAGGGCATCGCGCACCAGTTGCCCAATATCGCCCAAGGCATCAACGAGTCGGACCCGCAGGGCATCTCGCTGGATATTTTCAAGCCCGCCATACAAGAAAAACCCGCCGAAAACGCTAAAGAATAAGCGTCTTGGAAAAGAACCGTCTGCGGGGAGGGAGCATGCACGATCTGCGAAAAGGGGCGGCCTGCCACGACAACTGGCAGCGCCCCTTGCGCGATCTGCGCATTTCCGTGACGGATCGCTGCAACCTGCGCTGCGCCTACTGCATGCCGGGCGAAGTTTTCGGGCGGGACTTCGTTTTTCTGCGCCATGCCGAACTCCTGAGCTTTGAGGAAATCCTGCGGGTCGTGCAGCAATGCGTCGCGCTGGGCGTGCGCAAAATTCGCCTCTCCGGCGGGGAACCGCTGTTGCGCCACGGCATTGAACGGCTCATCGAGATGCTGGCGAAACTCAATGCCAGCGACGGCAAGCCCGTCGAACTGGCCATGACGAGCAACGGCACGCTGCTGGCGAAAAAAGCCCGCGCCCTGAAAGACGCGGGGCTGATGCGGCTCAACATCAGCCTAGATGCCCTCGATGAAGCCATCTTTCGCCGCATGAGCGGCAGCAGCGCCGCGCCCGCCACCGTCCTCGAAGGCATCGCCGCTGCCCAGAACGTGGGGCTGGCCCCAGTCAAGGTCAATGCCGTCATCAAGCGCGGCATCAATGAGGGCGAAATCCTGCCGCTCATCCGCCGTTTCCGGCACACGGGCGTCATCATGCGCTTCATCGAATACATGGATGTCGGCAACACCAACGGCTGGCGGCTCGACGATGTCGTCACCTCCAGCGAGACGCTGGCAAAAATAAGCGCCCTCTACCCGCTCGCCCCCCTCGACGCCCACGGGCCAAACGAAGTGGCCGAACGCTGGGCTTATCAAGACGGCGGCGGAGAAATCGGTGTTATCTCCTCGGTCACGCAGGCGTTCTGCCGCACATGCAGCCGACTGCGGCTTTCCACGGACGGCAAGCTCTACACCTGCCTCTTTGCGACCGAAGGGGTCGATTTGCGCACCGCGCTTCGCGCCCCTTCCACGGACGGCGCGGCATTGCGCCAGCGCGTCGCGGCAACTTGGCACTGCCGGAGCGACCGCTATTCGCAACTGCGCCATGAAATGACCGAACGCCTGCCCGGTCGCATTGAAATGTCATATATCGGAGGTTGAGGCTAAGCCAATCCTGTGTATGGCGTTTCGATACCGTTATGTTAAAAAAGACAATACCCTCATCCAAAAGAAAGGAATGACCTTGGACGAACCCGACAAACTAAGCCATTTTTCCGACACGGGCCGCGCCCGGATGGTCGATGTTTCCGCCAAGCCCAACAGCCTCCGCAGCGCCACCGCAAGCGGCATCCTGCGTATGCGGGAAGCCACGCTCATGCGCATCCGCGAAGGCACGCTGGCCAAGGGCAACGTGCTGGCCGTCGCCGATGTCGGGGCGGTCATGGCCGCCAAGCACACCCCTTCCCTCATCCCGATGTGCCATCCGATTGCGCTTTCCGGCGTCGAAGTCGATTTCCGCGAAATCCTCACCCCCGATGCCGAAGGCTTGCCGGGCATCCAAGTACGCGCTACCGCCCGCTGCACGGGCGCAACCGGTGTCGAAATGGAAGCCTTGAGCGCCGTCTCGGGCGCTTTGCTCACCATTTACGACATGTGCAAAGCCATCGACCGGGGAATGCGCATCGAAAATATCCAACTTGAAGAAAAAACCGGCGGCAAGAGCGGAACATGGCGGCGCGGCACGCCCAGCGGAGAGGCAACGCCATGATTAACGTCCTTTTTTTCGGCCCAGTTGCCGAGCGCATTGGAACGCGCCAAATCAGCCTTGATTTTCAGGAAAGCTTGCGCTGGCAGGATGTGCGCGACGCGCTCCGAGCGCGCTGCCCAGAAGCCTTCGAGATTGTTTCCATCGTCGCGGTCGATGGGCGGCGCGTGACCGAGCAAGATAGCGCCCCGCTGGCTCAAGGTTCCGAAATTGTTTTCATGTCGACTTTCTCAGGAGGATGACATTCCCGATGAACAACGCTGTCCGCCTGCAACTGGAAGATTTTTCCATCGACACGGAAGTCGCCGCCCTGCGAGAACGCTCGAAACGCATCGGCGGCATCGTCACCTTTCTCGGCACGGCGCGGGATTTCTCCGAAGGGCGCGAAGTTTCGGAAATCGCATTCGATGCCTATCAGCGCATGGCGCTTGCCGAACTCGTCCGCGTGCGCGAAGAGGCCATGACGCGCTTCGACCTCATTGAGGCGCGTATCGTCCACCGCCTCGGCACGGTGCTCGCGGGGGAAAATATCGTCCTCATTGTTGTCGGGGCGCAACACCGCGCCGCCGCTTTTGAAGCCTGTCGCTGGCTCATCGACGAACTGAAAGCGCGCGCGCCCATCTGGAAAAAAGAAATCACCCCCCAAGGCGAATCTTGGGTAACGCCGCATCCTTAAAACTTGGAAAAAACCGCCATGACCCCTCCCGTTTTTATTTTCGTCGGCCACTCCAATTCCGGCAAAACCACGCTCATTGAGCGCCTGATCCCCAAACTCACCGCCAAGGGGCTGCGCATCGCCACCGTCAAACATGCCCATCACAAAGTTCATCTCGATACCGAAGGCAAGGACAGTTGGCGTTACAAGAACGCGGGCGCGGCGTTGAGCATGCTCGTCACCACGAACGCGCTGCAACTGGTCGCGGATGTCGATGAAAAACGCGACCCGACCCAACTGGCCAGACGTTTTCTGGACGAGGCCGACATGGTGCTCGCCGAAGGCTTTTCCCATGCGCCGGGGCCGAAAATCGAAGTCCTGCGCCGCGCTCTTGGCAAACCGCCGCGCTGCGAAATAGGCAGCGGCCTAATCGCCATCGCCACCGACTGTCCCGATGTTTACCCGGAACTGCCGCACTTTTCGCTCGACGACCACGAAACGCTCGCCGATTTCCTGCTGAAATACAAACCCAACTCATGATCGCGGACTGTACGGCGCTCGTGTTCGCGGGAGGCGATTCCCGCCGGATGGGGCGCGACAAACTTGCGCTAGAACTGGGCGGGCAAAGTTTGCTCGCGCGCGCGCTGGAACTCATGCGCGGGCTTTTTCCGCATGTTCTCGTGAGCGTCCAGCGCCCGCGCAACGATGTCGATGCCTTGCAAGTCTGCGACGAAATTCCCAACGCAGGCCCTTTAGCGGGGCTTTGCGCGGGACTTAGGGAAGCGAAAACCCCTTGGGTGTTTGCCGTGGCGGCGGACATGCCTTGGCTCGTACCCGACATCATCGAACGGCTGGCCGGCTTTCGCGCCGGACACCAAGCAACCGTTCCCGTCATCAACGAACAGGTCTACCCCTTGACAGCGTTTTATGCCGCCAAGGCCCTGCCAACGCTGCGCACGGTGCTCGCCCGCCCCGGAAAACCGGGCATTGTCGCGGCGCTCCCTCTCCTTGACGCCTGCTTTGTCGACGAGCGCCAGCTTGCTGGCAACGAGGAGGCATCGCGCCATTTCATCGACCTCGATACCCCTGAAGACGCCGCCTTGGCCTACCAGTTTTTTGGACACTGACGCCCTATGGAAAAAAACGCCAACCCCGCGAACCGCCTCACCGTGCAGGCCGCTCAGGCGCACATCCTTGAAAAGACGTTTCCGCTTGGCACGGAAAGCGTCACGCTGCCCTCCTCCCTAGGCCGTGTGCTGGCCGAGGACATCCGCGCCAACCGCGACCTGCCGCCCTACGATGTTTCCGCGATGGACGGCTTTGCCGTATACGCGGCGGATTTGGCTGAAGCGCCTCAATCCTTGCTCGTCATCGAGGACATCAAGGCGGGCGACACGCCCAAAATGGCTCTGCAAAGCGGCCAGTGCGCACGGATTATGACGGGCGCGTCGATGCCCGCCGGGGCGGATGCCGTGGTGCGCGTGGAGGACACCCGCGAACAGGGCGACGGGCGCATCGAATTTCTCGTTTCCGCCAAACCCAGCACCGATGTCCGCTATCGCGGGGAAAACATGCGCACGGGCGAAGTTGTGCTCACGCCGGGAGAAGCCGTCACGCCGGGCGTGGTCGGCGTGCTCGCCACCGTCAAACAGGCTCAGGTCACGGTCTACCGAAAGCCGCGTGTGGCCATCCTTTCAAACGGCGACGAACTCGAATCGCTGGAAGAATCCTTTGACCCGCGCAAAATCCCCGACGCGAACAGCTACGCGCTGATGGCGCAAGTCCAGAGCCTCGGCATCGAACCGACGCTGCTCGGGATTGCCCGCGACAAGCCGGACGAGCTTGCCCGTTTCCTTAAACGCGGGCTCGCCTGCGACGTGCTGCTCATCTCCGGGGGAACCTCGGTGGGTGTCCACGACCACGTGCGCCCCACGCTGAAGGCGCTCGGCGTCGACATGCACTTCTGGCGCGTCGAAATGCGCCCCGGCCATCCCGTCGCGTTTGGCACAAAGGGGCAAACTCTCGTGTTCTGCCTGCCCGGCAACCCCGTCTCCAGCATGGTCTGCTTCGAGCAGCTTGCCCTGCCCGCCCTGCGCCGCCTCATGGGACATCGCCATTTGTTCCGGCGCACGATTCCCGCCCGCTTGGCTCAGGCGGTCAAAACCAAGCCGGGCCGGACTGAATTCATTCGCGCAACGCTCGCGCGCGACGCTTCGGGCATATATACGGCAACGCCCGCCGCGTCACAGAGCAGCGGCGACATCCGCTCCGTTGCCCGCGCCGACGCGCTCATCGTCGCGCCCGCTACCAGCGGCAGCCTCAGCGCGGGCACAACCGTAACCGCGCAACTGCTAGACGCCGCTTTATTCCAAGACGCGCCGGACATGGGATAGCGGCTGCCTCACGCGGCAAAAAAACGGCCTCCCTTGGGAGGCCACGCACATTACAAAACGCTTCAAGGCGCTGTCAGTGGGAGCGAATCCACTCTATGAGGTTCTTGATCTGCGCTTCATCGGTCGCTTTCACGGCCTTATGGTCTTCTTTATGCCCATCAGGGAAAGTGACCTCTGGGCGCTCGGTCAGATGCTTGGCGAGTTTTTCCACTGCTTGCGCATCGTTGCGGTACTTTTCCGCAGTCGTTTTCCAAGCGGGGCCGTCTTTATCTTTATCAGCGACGTGGCATTTCTCGCAGCCGCTGCCCCGTACCAGTTTTTTAGCCGCTGCGACATCAAGGGCGCTGGCGGGCGTGCAATAGAAAGCTGCCGCAATAGTAAACAAAGCCGCCTGAATACCCAGTTTGTGAATCCTTGTCATTTCATCCTTCTCCTTTTTGCCCAGCGAATACGCCGACATAATATGTGTTGATCTTCTCCCATTTGCGAGGACGGCAAACGGGAGCCACCCGCATCATAGCCATATTGGGCAATACCATATGCAAAAAATAGCGCCGCCGCCGATTTTTCAAATAACAAATGTATTGCCCAACCGAGGCAGTCTAGCAAAAAAAATCTTTATTTCCTTGACTTGGGCGGCTTGCAAAACGCCTCGGAAGGCTTCTGAATTCGCCGTGCGGAAAAGCGTATTGACACAAAAACATAGCTTGACAAAAATTTGATTTGGCTCTTTGCATCTTCGCAAACAAAGGAGTAGGGTTGAAACAGCTTTAGGTTTAGCCCTGTGGGGGGTTTTAGATAGCAAAGCGTCGTTTTTGTTTCTTTGACGCAGAGTTTTCTGTAGCTCCCTGCAAAAACTTAACACTGTTTCAGTCATGCAATGGGAGATTTCACATGTCCGAGCAGTCGTCTTGTAGTTTCTTCAGGGGCATCCGCGACGCGATACCCTCGAAGCTCGTCATTCCGCTATTCGTGCTTGTAGGGGTCGCAGCGGGGCTTGGCCTCTATAGCATGTACGCCTCGCGGATTTTCTCGTATCTCGCAAACGATTCGTCTCAGTGCGTCAACTGCCACATCATGGCGCCCGCCTACGCTTCGTGGAGCAAAAGCTCTCACGGAAACTGGACGACATGCAAGGACTGCCATGTCCCGCAAAGCAGCGCACTGGCCGGAATGCTGTTCGAGGCAAGGGACGGCCTGCACCATGCCTCCGTGCTCCTCACGAACAGCCAGCCGGCCGCGCCGCGCCCCCGCGAGGCTGCTACGAAAGTCATCCAGGAAAACTGCGTCCGCTGCCACACCCAGCTCACCACGGAATTCGTGCAGGCGGGCAAGGCAACGTTCGACGACATCAAACATGGCCGCCAGAAGGCTTGCTGGGACTGCCACAGGCATGTTCCGCATACCAAGAACAGCGGCCTAGCTTCAGCGCCTGGCGCTCTCGCACCCTTTCCGCCCGCTTCGCCCGTCCCTGACTGGCTCAAGAACATTCTGCGGTAAAACGAGGTGGTAACAACAGTAGAACTCTTTGACTCGAAGGGAGAATGACATCATGAACAAACTTGCTGAACCAAACAAACGGAGTTCCTCCGTCGGATGGCTTCTGCTTCTCGTTGCATTGGTGGTTGTATTCGTGCTGGGGCTTCTCGCAGCCGGCATCACGGAGAAGCGCGCAGAAGTTGCCTCAGTTTTCAACAACAAGAAGGTAGACATTGGTGGAGCCAAACCCACTTACGTCTTGTCCACGGAAGCCAACGACAAGAAGAAAGTGACGATGCCTAACACCAACATTGATTCGCGCAACGATCAATGGGGCATCAACTACCAGCGCGAATTTGAAACCTGGAAAAAGACCCGCGAAACCGACTTCAAGAGCAAGCATCTGGGCAACGCGCCAGAAGACGTGCTCGAAAGCCGTCCGAACATGGTCATTCTCTGGGCGGGCTACGCCTTCTCCCGTGACTATTCCGCCCCGCGCGGCCACTGGTACACGCTGCACGACATGCGCAAGTCGCTGCGCACAGGCACCCCCGGCATCCCGGATGGCGTAGAAATGCAGCCCGGCACCTGCTGGACCTGCAAGAGCCCGGACGTGCCGCGCATGATGCAGGAACTGGGGCTTGGAAAATACTACAGTTCCAAGTGGAGCGAGCTGGGGCCTGATGTCGTCAATCCTCTGGGTTGCGCGGATTGCCATGATCCCAAGACGATGAACCTGTCCCTCTCCCGCCCGGCGCTGGTCGAAGCGTTCTCACGGCTCACGCCAAGAGAAGTTTCCAAGGACCACACCAACCCGACCAATCCCATCACGAATGAAACCCTCAAGCGGATTGGTAACGATGTCACCAAGGCTGGCGCGAACGACATGCGCTCCTTGGTCTGCGCCCAGTGCCACGTCGAGTACTACTTCGCCGAAGGCGATAACAAGTACCTGACGTTCCCGTGGGACAACGGCTTCTCGATGGAGGACATGGAAAAGTACTATGACAACATCGGGTATGCCGACTGGACGCATGCGCTGAGAAAGGCGCCAATGCTCAAGGCCCAGCACCCGGACTACGAGCTTGCCATGCTGGGTACGCACGGCAAACGCGGCGTTTCGTGCGCGGACTGCCACATGCCCTACAAATCGGAAGGCGGCGTCAAGTACACGAACCACCAGATCATGAGTCCGCTCAAGGACATCGCGGGAACGTGCCAGACCTGCCACCGCGACTCCGAAGAGAAGCTCAGAAGCTACGTCTATGACAACCAAGACCGCGTGCTGGAAATCCGCAACCGCGTCGAGCCAGAACTTGCCAAGGCGCACATCATGACCAAGATCGCGCTGGATAACGGCGTGCCCGTGGAAGAACTCAAGCCGGTGCATAAGCTGCTGCGTGAAGCCACCTGGCGTTGGGACTACGGCGTCGCCTCCCACGGCGCGGCCTTCCACGCCCCGGTCGAAACGGCGCGTATCCTGTCGGCAGCCCTCGACAAGAGCCTGCTGGCGCAGATCGAGCTTCAGAAGATTCTCGTCGCCCGGAACGTCGCGGTGAACTTGCCCGACATTTCCACCAAAGCCAAGGCGCAAGCCTACATTGGCCTGAACATGGAAAAACTCGTGGCCGGCAAGGCGGAATTCATGAAAACTGTCGTTCCGGCTTGGATCAAGGACGCTGCGGACAAAGGCAAGCTCACTGATCCCGACTTGGTGAATCAGTACAACAACTACCAGTATCCAGAACCCACGAAGTGATGGATGCCCGCCGTATGCCTTGGTATGCGGCGGTTTTTCCCTTGCTGGACAACCTGCAATACCCGCCGAAAGGCGGGTATTCTTTTAGCTGCGGATAGCAACGAGCCTTCCCTTCTCCAACCCTTTGAGCACTCGTTCCATGACAAGAAAACTCTGGCAATTCCCGTGGGGCTATCCTGAAAGCGCCCTTTTCGTCGCGGGCATCGCGCTGGCCGGTTTTCTGCTGCAACTTACCGTCGGCTATTTTGATTTCGCCCTTCTGCATTATCCGGGCAACCTCATCGCGCTCGCCATTCTGGCCGGACTAGTCGCCTTGGCCGTGCGGTTTCAATACACGGCGGCGGTGCGCTGGATTGCGGGCATCCCGTTCGCGGTCACGCTCACCGTGGGGCTGCTGCTGCTTGCCCTTTACATGGAACTCACCCCGCAGCTTCCGCGCCCGCCATCGCAATCACCCGATCTTGCTTCCCGCCTTGGGTTCAGGGCAGTCACTTCCTCATGGCCGTTCGTGCTCCTGTACGGCATGACGCTCATCGCCCTAGGCATCACCACTTTCAGGCGGCTCATCCGCTTCTCCCGGCAGGACATCAGCTTTATCTGCAACCATCTGGGGCTTTTTGTCTTCCTCGTCTCGTCCGGTTTCGGCGCGGCAGACATGTTCCGCGTCGTCATGCACGTCGAGACGAGAAACACGGAATGGCGCGTATTCAACAAAAACAGCGAAGCTCTGGAACTGCCGATTGCCATCACCCTCAACAGATTCACGATGGAAGAATATCCGCCCAGCCTGACGATTCTTGACCGCCAAAAAACGCCTCAAGACCCGCCGGAAAACAAAAAACCATCTGAAGGCGAATTTTTCCAAATCGACCCGAAACGACCGGAAGGGCAACTCGGTGACTGGGGCATCACGCTTGACGAATATCTCCATACCGCCGTGCGCATCAACGGCGAATACCGCGTGAACCCGATGCCCGAATCTACTCCCGCCGCAAAAATTACCGCCCGGAACCGCCTCACCGGAGAAACCAAAACGGGATGGGTCTGCTCTGGCGGCAACATCCCCGAATACTTCTCCGCCCTGCCTCTGGATGAGCGCCATATCCTCGTCATGTCGCAGCCGGAGCCAAAACGCTTCGCCTCGGACATCACCATCATTCCGCAGGGCGGCGCGCCCATCAGCACCGTACTGGAAGTCAATAAGCCCGTCGCCGTCGGCGACTGGATGATTTACCAGTACGGTTACGAAAAAACCCTTGGAAAAATGTCGCCCTGGAGCGAAATGGAACTCGTCTACGACCCTTGGCTCCTGCCCGCCCAAATTGGCATGGGGCTAATGGCGTTCGGGGCGCTGCTGCTCGCGTGGAACGGCGCGGGCAAACGGAGGAGTTTCCGATGAGCTGGAACGAATTCCCCTTCATTGCCATCCCGGCCTGTTTGCTGTGGCTTGCCGCCGGGCTGCTTGCCTGCCGCCGCGCCCAGACGCGCCGGACGGTTTGGCTCGTCGATGCGCTGGCAATTGGCGGCATCGTGCTTTTCGCCCTTTTCATCGGCTCGTTCTGGAACGCACTTTCGCGCCCGCCACTGCGGACGATGGGCGAAACCCGCCTCTGGTATGCCCTCTTTCTGACGCTGGTCGGCTATGTCACCTACCGCCGTTGGCATTACCCGTGGCTGCTGCTCCTGTCGGCGGTTGCCGCGACGGCATTTACCGCTATCAACATCCTGAAGCCGGAAATTCACTCAATCGCGCTGATGCCCGCCCTGCAAAGTTTCCTTTTCATCCCGCACGTCATCATCTACATCATCGCCTACGCCCTGTTCGGCGTCGCCACGCTGGCGGCTGCCGCGCTGCTCGTCCAGCGCAGGAAAAACGCCGTCAATCAGGAACTCTTTGCCTTCGTCGACAACCTCGTCTATATCGGCTTCGGTTTCCTCGCGCTTGGGCTTCTGCTTGGCGCGTTCTGGGCCAAAGAGGCATGGGGGCATTACTGGACTTGGGACCCCAAGGAAACGCTCGCCTTCATCACCGGCGCGGCCTATCTCGCCTACATCCATCTGCGCCTCCAAGGCAGGCAAGACAGCCTCGTCATCTGGGCGCTGCCCATCGCCTTTGCCCTGCTCCTGCTGAGTTGGTTCGGAACGACACTCTTCCCCGGCAGCAGCCTCCACCTTTATTCCTGACAGGCTCCCCAATATGGACAGCACACCGCGCATTGGCATCCTGACCGTCTCCGACCGCGCCAGCCGCAACGAATACGAAGACAAGGGCGGCCCCGCAATTCAGGACTGGCTCACGCGCACCATCAAAGGCTCTTGGGAAGCCGTCGGGCGCGTCATCCCTGACGAAGAGGCGCTGATTGAAGCCGTGCTGCGGGAACTCTGCGACCGTGAGGGCTGCTGCCTCGTCGTCACCACTGGCGGAACCGGCCCCGCGCCTCGGGACGTAACGCCGGAGGCCACCGAAAAAGTCTGCTCAAAGATGCTGCCGGGCTTCGGCGAGCAAATGCGCGCCGTCTCGCTCGCCCATGTCCCGACAGCGATTCTTTCCCGGCAGACGGCGGGCATCCGGGGGCAAAGCCTCATCATCAACCTGCCCGGCAAACCATCGGCCATCGCCGAATGCCTCCATGCCGTCTTTCCCGCCGTGCCTTACTGCATCGACCTTATCGGCGGCCCGTATCTCGAAACCCGCCCGGATTTCTGCGCGGCTTTCCGTCCCGCGACCGCCGCACGTAGATAAATCCGGCAGCCATTGCTCAGGCGGCGCTCACCGCCAGCATCAACTGGTTGATTCTCTTCACGAAACTGGCCGGGTCGTCGAGCGTGCCGCCTTCGGCCAGCAACGCCTGATCGAAGATGACCGCCGCCCAATCGTCGAACAGCCGTTCCTCGGCCTTGAGCCGGAGCACCGCCGGGTGATGCGGGTTGATTTCGAGGATGGGCTTTGAATCCGGGGCGCTTTGTCCGGCAGCCTTGAGGATGCGGCCAAGGTTCATCCCAAGGTCGTGCTCATCCACGACAAGGCAAGCCGGGGAGTCCGTCAGGCGCAGTGTGACGCGCACCTCCTTCACCCGCTCGCCGAGGCTCGTTTTCATCTTTTCGAGCAAAGGCTTGTATTCGTCGGCGGCCTGCTCGGCATCTTTCTTCTCGGCCTCGTCTTCGAGCTTGCCCAGATCAAGCCCCCCGCGAGCGACCGACACCAGCGATTTGCCATCGAATTCGGTCAAATTGCCCGTCACCCACTCGTCGACGCGATCCGAGAGCAGCAGCACTTCAATGCCTTTCTTGCGGAAAATTTCAAGATGCGGGCTATTGCGCGCGGCATTGAAGCTCTCGGCAGTGACGTAGTAAATTTTCTCTTGCCCTTCCTTCATCCGGGCGATGTAGTCCTTGAGCGAAACCGTTTCATCCGCCGTATCGGCATGGGTGGACGCAAACCGCAGCAGCCCCGCGATTTTTTCCTTGTTGGCAAAATCCTCGCCGATGCCTTCCTTGAGAACGCGCCCGAATTCCTTCCAGAACGCGGCGTATTTTTCCCTGTCCGCAGTCTCTTCGCTTTCGGCAATATCCTCCAGCAGCCCGAGGACTTTCTTGGCGCAGCCCTGGCGGATGGCATCGATGTCCTTCGATTCCTGAAGGATTTCACGCGAGATATTCAGAGGAAGGTCTGCCGAATCGACCACTCCGCGCACAAAGCGCAGGTAAAGCGGCATGAGCTTTTCGGCATCGTCCATGATGAAAACGCGCCGCACATAGAGCTTGACGCCGTGTCGGGCATGGCGTTCCCAGAGGTCGAAGGGGGCGTGCGCGGGGACGTAGAGCAACTGGGTATATTCCTGCCGCCCTTCGACTTTCGCGTGCGTCCAGGCGAGCGGCTCGTCGTAATCGTGGCCGACGTGCTTGTAAAACGCCTTGTACTCGTCATCGCTGATTTCATTGCGCGGACGCGCCCAAAGGGCATTCGCCTGATTGATGGTTTCCTCTTCGTCAGTCTGAATTTCCGCCTTTTTCTCCTCGTCCCATTGCTCCTTTTTCATCAGGATAGGCTGGACGATATGGTCGGAATACTTGCGGATCAGGCTCTTCAGCCGCCAACTGGAAAGCAGGTCTTCCTGACCCTCGCGCAGATGGAGCGTAATTTCCGTCCCCCGCTCCGCATGCTCCACGGTCTGCACCGTATACGCGCCCGCCGTGTCGCCGCCCATCGCGCATTCCCAGCGCACAGCCTCCGTGGCGGGCAAACCTGCACGGCGGGTGATGACGGTCACTTTGTCGGCCACGATGAAAGAGGAATAGAAACCAACGCCAAACTGCCCAATCAGATGCGCGTCCTTCTGTTTGTCGCCGGTGAGGCTGCCAAAAAACTCCCGCGTGCCGGACTTGGCAATTGTGCCTAGATTAGCAACGGCCTCGTCCCGGCTCATCCCGATGCCGTTATCGGCAATCGTGATGGTCTTGGCTTCGGCATCAAAGCTCGCGCGGATTTTCAGCTCGCTGTCGCCTTCCAGCAGTTCGGGCCGGTCAATCGCCTCAAAACGCAGCTTGTCGCAAGCATCCGACGCATTGGAGATGAGTTCCCGCAGGAAAATCTCGCGGTTGGAATACAGCGAGTGAATCATCAGATGAAGCAGTTGCTTCACTTCGGCCTGAAAGTTGAGTGTTTCTGCGCTCTGTGTCATGGGAATGGCTCCGAAAGGTTGCGAAAGTTCATGCGAGCGGGCAGATGGGGGCGAAACTGGAGAGTTTCAAGCCCCCGAACGTTTTGCCGGACGGAGAGTTCGCGCAGCAAGTATTCCGCGCAGGCAGCGCCTCGGCTAAACTGAGGCCGATTCAGAAAATGGAAAAACCTTACGCTAAGCCGATTGCAACGGCGCAACAGCCTAAACTTCCCCTATAAAAAGAAAGGGCAAGCAAAAATAAGTTGCTTTTGTGTCGCTGGCTGCAAATGTCATCGCCTAAAACAATTATTGCTATAGCATAAATATGGTTTTATGCCGTCCATGATGCCTGTAATGGGCAGGCTCTAATCAACCTATTGGCGCAGGCTTGATCGCGCAACATAATTATCTACAATGTACCTGCATTGGCAGCCGGGAGCACATCATGGATTTCGCTTTATCTCGCACCGGGCAATTCACGGTGAACAAAGCCCTGCTGAATCACCTTGGCGTAAAGCCGGGAGACCGTGTGTCAGTTGAAATGCTGCCTGATGCCAGCCTTCGCGTTTCGGCAACAAGCAAAAAACGCCCCCTCTCCGAACTGGACGGGGCGTTCTTCGACCTCTTTGGCGAGGTTGAACCGTTGAGTTTAGAGCAAATCGACAGGGCTATTGCCGATGCCTGCATGGAGTCGGCAGGGTTGGAGGCGGCAAAGTGACCGCCTTTGTCGTCGATACCAACGTGATTGTCCGTGTCATGCTGAATGACGATAAGCTACAGGCGCGCATTGCGTGTGACGCTTTGGCGTCCGCCTCGATGGTCATTGTCCCAACCCATGTTTTCTGTGAAGTGGCATGGGTGATGCAGTCAATAAAAACCGATGCCGGCGAAAGGCGGTACTCCCATGACTCCATTGCGGCAGGCATTCGGCGTTTTATCGAATTCGACCATGTCGTCATTGCTGAAGATGAGGTTGAAGCGGGGCTGCAAATGCTTGACGCGGGCGGCGACTTTGCCGACGGCGTTATTGAATACACGGGCCGTGGCCTTGCGCGAGGTGCGGCGGCGGCATTCTTGTCTTTCGACAAAAATGCAGTCAGCACGCTCGCCAAGCGCGGTCTGTCTGCACTGTTGCCGCAATAGATAAATGCGGCTGGTGGATTGATTGATATAAACCAACCAATAGGTGGCAAAGTAAAACCATCACTTGCAGCAAGTACGGATATGCTTTCGTGGCAAAAGAGAGAACATGACAGCAGCCCCATCCTGCATCGCTGACAACAAAAGAATGACCACGCCTCTCATCAAGGCCACCCACGGCATGAATTGCGCCCAATGACATGAATCCCGAAACAGAAGTCCTTCTCGTCCTCACCGCCCTGCCCGACCGGGCGAGCGCAGACGTGCTGGCGGCGCGGCTCGTCGAAGAAAGCCTTGCAGCTTGCGTCAATATTCTCGCGCCGTGCGGGTCGGTATACCGCTGGCGGGGCAAAGTTGAAACGGCTGCCGAAATTCCTTTGCTCATCAAGACAACCCGCACCTGCTACCCGGCGCTTGAAGCGGCAGTGCAAGCCCTGCATCCTTATGAAGTCCCGGAACTCATCGCGCTGCCCGTCACGCGCGGGCTGGACGCTTACCTTGACTGGGTGGCCGCTTCGGTTACGATGCCAAATCCTGCGCCGCCCGCCCTGCCCTGATTTCCTGCTGTGCGCCCCATGCCGATTTTCCGCCGCCCTCCCGCTTTCTTCTTCATGTGCCTGCTGGCGCTTTGCGCACCCTTTTCACAGGCAGACGAGCCGTTGCCCGTGGAAAAGGCTTTTGCCATGAGCGCACGCGCCGTCAGCCATGATGCCGTGGAAATCCTTTTTGAAATCGCCCCCAACTATTACCTTTATGGCGAGCGTTTCGCGTTTGAGGCAAGCCCCGGCGGAATCGCCCTCGGCCCAATCGACCGCCCGCCCTGCCCTCGCAAGGATGACCCCGTTTTCGGGAAAGTCGAAGCCTGCCACGGCCTCTTGCGCATGCGGCTGTCTGTCAGCGCCCCGCCAAAAAACAGGCGTTTCACCCTGTCCGTAAAAAGCCAAGGCTGCTGGGAAGGCGGCATCTGCTATCCCCCTACGGTGCAACGCGCTGAAATCGCGCTGCCCGCAGCCGCCGAAAGCGCCGTTCCAATGAGCGTAGAGGACGGCGGCGCGGGCGGCTCCGCGCAAAGCGGCGATGAAAGCGGGCGGCTGGCGGGACTGCTCTCTTCGGCCAGCGTGCCGCTGGCGCTGGTCAGTTTTTTCGGGCTTGGGCTGCTGCTGGCGTTTACGCCCTGCGTCTTTCCGATGATTCCGATTCTGTCCGGCATCATTGTCGGCACGGGTACGCCCTCCTCCCGTCCGCGCGCGCTGGCGCTCTCTATCGCCTATGTGCTCGGGATGGCGCTTGTCTATGCGCTGGCGGGCGTGGCGGCGGGTCTGACCGGCTCCCTGCTTTCGGCGGCGCTGCAAAGCACGTGGGTTCCGCTGGTTTTCGCCTCGCTGTTCGTCGTGTTGGCGCTGTCGATGTTTGGATTCTTTGAACTGCGGCTGCCCGCCGCGCTGCAAAATCGGCTCGCCAGCGCCGCCAACCAGAAAAAGGGAGGCCATCTCGGCGGCGTAGCGTTCATGGGTGCGCTCTCGGCACTCATCGTCAGCCCGTGCGTCACAGCGCCGCTGGCGGGCGCGTTGCTCTATATCGCCAAAACCGGCGATGCGGTTCTGGGAGGGCTGGCGCTCTTCACGCTCGCGCTGGGCATGGGCGTGCCGCTCATCATTGTGGCGCTGGCGGCGCATTCGCTGCTGCCAAAGGCCGGAGCGTGGATGGAGGGCATCCGAAAAGCAGGAGGCGTGCTGCTGCTGGCCGCAGCGGCATGGATTGCCTACCCGGCGCTCTCGGGGCTGACAGACACGACGAGCACCGCCCTGTCCGGTTTCGGGGAAATTCATTCAGGAGCCGAACTCGATGCCCAACTGGCCGCCGCCAGCCGCCCTGTCCTGCTCGATTTTTATGCCGACTGGTGCGCCGCTTGCAAGGAAATGGAACGTGACACTTTCAGCGACCCGCAGGTTGCCGCGCAAATGGAACGCTTGCAGTTGCTGCGGGTCGACGTGACTGATTATGACGATTCGCACAAGGCTTTGCTCCAGCGGTTTGGCTTCGTCGGCCCTCCGGGCATCGTGTTTTTTGGCGCGGACGGCAAGCAGCGGAAAGATTTGCGTGTTGCCGGATTCATGCCCGCAGCCCCGTTCTCCGCCCTGCTCAAGCGTGCGCTAGAGCCGCTTTGAGCCTATAATCCAAGGTTTTCCGCCCTCCTCGTCCGCGCTATGTTTTCAGGAATCGTGGCCGCAACAGGCCGTATCGAACAAATCGAACCCTTGGGCGATGGCCTGCGCCTCACTGTTGACACGGGCAGCCTCGGGCTTGAAGGCGTCGCCCTCGGCGACAGCATCGCCAACAGCGGCGTATGCCTAACGGTCATCGCAATGGACGGCAGCCGGGCAAAATTCGACGTGTCGCGGGAAACCCTCAACTGCTCGGTTGGGCTGGACTCCGTGGGCAGTGAGGTCAACCTCGAAAAGGCGCTGGCTCTCAACGGTCTCATCGGTGGCCATCTGGTCACGGGACATGTGGATGGCATTGGCGAAGTCATGCGTTTCGCGCCGCTGGCGGAGAGCCATGAACTCGTAGTGCGCGCGCCGGACGCCATCGTGGGCTACATCGCCCGCAAGGGTTCCGTCACCGTGAATGGCGTGAGCCTCACGGTCAATGACGTGCACGGGCGCGATTTTTCGATCAACCTGATTCCGCATACGGTTGCCATCACCAACTTCAAGCACTTGAAAGCAGGTGATAGGGTCAACCTCGAAATCGACCTCATCGCCCGCTATGTCGAGCGCATGATGGCGTGGCGCGAGGAACAGGGCGCTTCCTGATGCGCCCGCGCCTCCAGACTATCGAGACACGCAATGAGCGCACAAATCCATAACATTCCGATGCCGCTTCATAACACTCCGCCACAAGTTTCCGCGCACAAAAGCGCCTTGTCCCCAATTTCCGAAATCATCGCCGACATCAAGGCCGGACGCATCGTCGTGCTCGTCGACGAAGAAGATCGCGAGAATGAGGGCGACTTGTTGATGGCCGCCGAATTCGTCACCCCGGAAGCCATCAATTTCATGGTCACGCACGGGCGCGGCCTTGTCTGCCTGACGCTCACCGCCGAACGTTGCGGACAGCTTGGTCTCGAACAGATGGTGAGGGATAACCGTGCCGCGCACGGAACGGCCTTTACCGCTTCCATCGAAGCCGCCACTGGCGTGACCACAGGCATTTCGGCGCATGACCGCGCCCGCACGATACAGGTGGCCGTTGCCCGCCACGCCAAACCGACGGACATCGTGATGCCTGGCCACATCTTTCCGCTCGCCGCACAGAACGGCGGCGTGCTCATCCGCGCCGGACACACCGAGGCAGGCTGCGACCTCACCCAGCTTGCCGGGCTGGAACCCGCTGCGGTCATCTGCGAAGTGCTCAAGGAAGACGGCACAATGGCGCGGCTGCCCGATTTGGTCGAATTCGCCCGCAAGCACAAGCTCAAAATCGGCGCTATCCGCGACCTCATCGAATACCGCGCCGCCAACGAGCAACTGGTCGAACGCATTGCCGACAAGGAAATCGACACGCCTTTCGGGCGCTTCCACTTAGCAGCCTTCCGCGACACGACCTCGAACGATGTGCATTTTGCGGTCTACTGCGGCGACATCCGCCCCGAAACCGAAACGCTCGTCCGGGTACATGAACCGGTTTCTTTCATCGACTTTCTCGACCCCGCCCCGACCCTCCATTCCTATCCGCTTCATCAGGCGTTCAAGGAACTTGCCGAAGCCAAAGCGGGCGTCATCGTGCTCATGTACCGCCCGCAGACCGGGCAGGAATTGCTCGACCGCTTTGCGGGTCACCACGCGCCCCGCGCTCGATGGGACGCGAGGCTCTCCGGCGTCGGCGCGCAAATCCTGTGCAGCTTGAACGTCGGCAAGATGCGTGTGCTGTCCAGCCCGCGCAAGATTCCCAACATGGCCGGCTTCGGACTAGAAATCGCGGGCTTTATCGCGCCCCCGGACGACCTGCATAGCCAGCATGCCGCAGGCTCCAGCGAATCCGAACCCGGCTGAATCATTTCTTCCCGCTTTTCTTGCCCGCATAACACTATGGCTCGCTACAACGGCATCACAGAATACGAACCTCATCTCAACGGACAAGGACTGCGCGTCGGCGTGGTCATGAGCCGCTTCAACCCAGACGTGGGCGAAGGGCTGCTGTCGGCATGTATCGAAGAATTGTGCGCCCTCGGTGTCGCGCCCGATGCCATCAGGATTGCCACCGTACCCGGCGCGCTTGAAATTCCCCTGGCGCTACAGCGTTTCGCCAAGAGCGGGCAGTTCGACGCTTTGGTCGCGCTGGGCGCGGTCATCCGGGGCGAAACCTATCATTTCGAGCTTGTTTCAAACGAAATGGGCGCGGGCATTTCCCGCGTCGCGCTCGACAGCGGGCTGCCGATTTCCAACGGCGTACTGACCACCGAGAACGACGACCAGGCGTTGGCGCGGATGCGCGAAAAAGGCCGCGACTGCGCGAAGGCGGCAATCGAAATGGCCAATCTGCTGAAGGCGCTGCCATGAGCCGGGGAGGACGGCGGGAAATCACCGCCCGAAAACGGGCGCGGGAACTTGCGCTACAAGGCATTTATCAATGGCTGCTGCATGAATTCCCACCAGAAGAAGCCCGCGAGCCTATCAAACTGTCGCTGCCCGATCAGCCGCCGCAAGCGCAACTGCTCGCCATCGAAGAGATTCTTGCCAGCGCCCCGCTGGAAAACGACGCGCAGGATGCCAAGAAAACCAAGCCACGTACCCCGCCGGACGCGGAATTCTTCGCCGCCCTGCTGCAAGGCGCGGTACAGGAAGCGCCCGAGGCACGGACAATCATCGAACCGCTGCTCACCCGCGCCGTCGCGGAACTTTCGCCGGTCGAGCATGCCATCTTGCTGCTGGCCTTTTTTGAACTGCGCCACGGCATCGAAACGCCCTACCGCGTCATCATCAACGAAGCCATTGAATTGGCAAAAAAATACGGGGGCTCGGACGGGCACAGATTCATCAATGGCGTGCTCGACCGTCTGGCGGGCAAATTGCGCCCCGCCGAAGTCGCCACCAAGCGCCAGCAAGGATCGCTCGGCAAAGGCGACTGAAGAGTAAAGCGGCTTTGATTTCCGGACGAATTGGGTTTGATTTTCGGACGGGGATTTTTGGGTTTTTTGGATGATTTCTGGACAGGGAGAAACCGCCTTTTCGGGGCAGTTTATCTGTTTT
>JAITVD010000013.1 GCA_031285965.1 Azoarcus sp. | reverse complement strand
AAAACAGATAAACTGCCCCGAAAAGGCGGTTTCTCCCTGTCCAGAAATCATCCAAAAAACCCAAAAATCCCCGTCCGAAAATCAAACCCAATTCGTCCGGAAATCAAAGCCGCTTTACTGTTAACATTTCCGCCAATCCGCTACTTTCCGCCAGACAAAAAAAACGAGCCGACGAATCGGCCCGTTTTTTTGCTTTGCTGCTTTTGCTTAAAGCGTCACAGCCCTTCCTGCTGCGGAGGCGCTTCTTCCTCGATGACCGCAGCGACAGGCGGTTCCTCTTCCATCGGGAGCCAGGCATGAGGGTCTAGCCCTTGGTCCTCGCCAGCGGCCTGCGATTTCCGGCTGCGGTGGTACGCAAGACCCGTGCCAGCCGGGATGAGGCGGCCAACGATGACGTTTTCCTTCAAGCCGCGCAGTTCATCGCGCTTGCCCATGATCGCGGCCTCTGTCAGCACGCGGGTGGTCTCTTGGAAGGAAGCCGCCGAGATGAAGGAATCGGTCGACAGCGATGCCTTGGTGATGCCGAGCAGGAGATTTTCGTAGACTACGGGCAGCTTGCCCTCGGCTTCGAGACGGTCGTTTTCGTCCAGAACCTCGGAACGTTCGACTTGCTCCTCGCGGATGAAGCGGGAATCGCCCGGATCCGTGATGACGACCCGGCGAAGCATCTGCCGCACAATCACTTCGATGTGCTTGTCGTTAATCTTCACGCCTTGCAAGCGGTAAACGTCCTGCACCTCGTCGATGATGTAACGCGCCAGTTCGGTGATGCCTTGCAAGCGCAGGATGTCGTGCGGGTCGGCGGAGCCGTCGACGATCATCTCGCCCTTGTTCACGACCTGCCCTTCGTGCACCATCAGGTGCTTATCCTTCGAGATCAGGAACTCGTGCGCCGCGCCGTCCGGCTCGGTGATGACGAGCCGCTGCTTGCCTTTGGTGTCCTTGCCGAAGGAAACCGTGCCAGTGTATTCGGCCAGCATTCCAGCGTCCTTGGGCGCACGGGCTTCAAACAGTTCCGCCACTCGCGGCAAGCCGCCGGTAATGTCGCGGGTCTTGGCCGATTCCTGCGGGATGCGGGCAAGCACGTCGCCGATGCTGGCCATCTGCCCGTCCTGTACGGTGATGAGCGCACCAGGCTGGAAGGTGATGGTAACGGCGTGGTCACTGCCCGCGATCTTCACTTCATCGCCCTTGTCGTCGATCAGCTTGACCTGCGGACGAGCGCCCTTGTTCCCCGACGTGGAGGAGCGGCGCGGGGAGTCGATCACCACGAGGGTCGACAGGCCGGTGATTTCATCGACCTGCTTGGCGACCGTTACGCCTTCTTCGACGTGCTCGAATTTCACCGTTCCCGAGTACTCGGTAATGATGGGCCGGGTGTGCGGGTCCCAGTTCGCCAGCTTGGTGCCAGCCTTGATTTCGGCGCCATCGTCGACCAGCAGCGTCGCGCCATAGGGAATCTTATGGTGCTCGCGCTCGCGGCCATGCCGGTCGGCCACAGCCACTTCCGCCGAACGTGCGATGACCACTTTTTCGCCCCGAGCGTTGGAGACGTAGCGCATGTTGCCCGCGAAACGGACGATGCCTTCCGTCTTGGCCTCGATGCCCGTGACGGCAGCCGCTCTGGATGCCGCGCCGCCGACGTGGAAAGTCCGCATCGTGAGCTGCGTGCCCGGCTCGCCAATCGACTGCGCGGCGATAACGCCGACCGCTTCGCCCGTGTTGACCATGTGGCCGCGCCCAAGGTCGCGCCCGTAGCATTTGACGCACAGGCCATAGCGGGTTTCACATGTCAGCGGGGTGCGCACCTTAACTTCGTCGATGCCAAGCTGGTCGATAAGGTCGACCGCGTTCTCGTCCAACAGGGAACCAGATTCGATGACGGTTTCGTGGGTTTCGGGATTGACGATGTCCTCGGCACAGACGCGACCCAAAATACGGTCACGCAGCAGTTCGACAACCTCGCCGCCTTCGGTCAGCGCCTTCATGCTGAAACCATTGCGGGTTCCGCAATCATCTTCGATGACGACCAGATCTTGCGTAACGTCGACCAGACGGCGGGTCAGGTAGCCGGAGTTCGCGGTTTTCAGCGCGGTATCGGCCAAGCCCTTGCGCGCGCCGTGGGTGGAGATGAAGTACTGAAGTACGTTCAGCCCCTCACGGAAATTGGTGGTAATCGGCGTTTCGATGATGGAGCCGTCCGGCTTGGCCATCAGACCGCGCATCCCGGCCAACTGCCGAATCTGGGCAGCGGAACCCCGCGCACCCGAGTCGGCCATCATGTAAATGGAATTGAAGGCTTCCTGCTTGGTCGCATTGCCTTCGCGGTCGATTACGTCCTCCTGCCCAAGCTGCTCCATCATGGCCTTGGCCACTTGGTCGCCGCAACGCCCCCAGATATCGACGACCTTGTTGTAGCGTTCGCCTTGGGTGACGAGGCCGTTGGCGTACTGGCGCTCGATTTCGCCCACTTCGGTTTCCGCCGCGCTGATGAGCGACTTCTTTTTCTCGGGAACCAGCATGTCTTTGACCGCGATGGAAATACCGGCGCGGGTGGCGAGATGGTAGCCAAACTGCATCAGCTTGTCGGCAAATATCACCGTGGCCTTGAGGCCGCAGCGGTGGAACGAAATGTTGATGAGCTTGGAGATTTCCTTTTTCTTCAGCGGTTTGTCAATCACGCTGAACGGCAGCCCGGCGGGCAGAATTTCGGAAAGGATGGCGCGACCGACGGTCGTGTCGGCGCGGACAATCCGCTCGATGCGCTCGCCGTCCGGCCCAAGGTCGACTTCCTTGACGCGGACAGTCACCTTGGCATGGAGGGAAGCCTGCCCCGATTCGTAGGCGCGTTTGACTTCGCCGACATCGGTAAACAACATGCCTTCGCCCGGCGCGTTGACCCCGGCGCGGGTGGCGTAATAAAGCCCGAGCACGATGTCCTGCGAGGGGACGATGATTGGCTCGCCGTTGGCGGGGGAGAGCACGTTGTTGGAGGCCAGCATCAGGGTGCGGGCTTCCATTTGCGCTTCGAGCGAAAGCGGCACGTGGACGGCCATCTGGTCGCCGTCAAAGTCAGCGTTGAACGCCACGCAGACGAGCGGATGAAGCTGGATGGCCTTGCCTTCGATCAGCACCGGCTCGAACGCCTGAATGCCCAGACGGTGCAGGGTCGGGGCGCGGTTTAGGAGCACTGGATGCTCACGGATGACCTCTTCGAGGATGTCCCACACCACAGGCTCTTGCATTTCCACCATCTTCTTGGCCTGCTTGATGGTGGTCGCCAAGCCCATCAGTTCGAGCTTGTTGAAGATGAAGGGCTTGAAGAGTTCAAGCGCCATCAGTTTGGGCAGGCCGCACTGGAAGAGCTTCAGTTGCGGACCGACGGTAATCACGGAACGGCCAGAGTAGTCGACGCGCTTGCCGAGCAAGTTATGGCGGAAGCGCCCACCTTTGCCCTTAATCATGTCGGCAAGGGACTTGAGCGGGCGCTTGTTCGCCCCGGTCATCGCCTTGCCGCGCCGCCCGTTGTCGAGCAGCGAGTCGACCGACTCCTGAAGCATCCGTTTTTCATTGCGCACGATGATGTCAGGCGCTTTGAGTTCCAGCAGACGGCGCAGGCGGTTGTTGCGGTTGATGACCCGGCGGTAGAGGTCGTTCAAGTCAGAGGTGGCAAAACGCCCCCCGTCGAGCGGAACCAGCGGGCGCAGGTCGGGCGGCAGCACCGGCAGCACTTCAAGCACCATCCACTCCGGCTTGATGCCGGACTGCTGGAAGGCTTCGAGCACTTTCAGGCGCTTGGAAAACTTCTTGATTTTGGCCTCAGAGCCAGTGGTTTCAAGCTCGCCGCGCAGTTTTTCGATTTCGAGGTTGATGTCGAGCGTGCTCAGCAGCGCACGGATGCCTTCCGCGCCCATCGTCGCGTCGAATTCGTCGCCGTACTCCTCGACCTTGGCGAGATAGTCGTCTTCAATGAGCAACTGTCCGCGCGTCAGCTTGGTCATGCCCGGCTCGACGACGACATAGGCTTCAAAGTACAGCACCCGCTCAATGTCGCGCAGGGTCATGTCCAGCACCATGCCGAGGCGGCTGGGCAAGGATTTCAGGAACCAGATATGGGCGACCGGGCTGGCCAGTTCGATATGCCCCATGCGCTCGCGGCGCACTCTGGACTGAGTGACTTCAACGCCGCATTTCTCGCAAATCACGCCACGGTGCTTCAGGCGCTTGTATTTGCCGCACAGGCACTCGTAGTCCTTGACGGGACCGAAAATCTTGGCGCAGAACAGACCGTCGCGCTCGGGCTTGAAAGTGCGGTAGTTGATGGTTTCCGGTTTTTTTACTTCGCCGTAAGACCACGAACGGACTTTGTCCGGCGAAGCCAACCCGATGGTGATGGCTTCAAATTCCTCCTCGTTGGGGAGGGTTTGCTTGAACAGGTCAGCAAGCAGGCTCTTCATGTATTACTCCATCCATTGGCAGGCGCGATAGCGCGATGCCGTCGGTTCAACCACGGTCAAGGTCGATGTCGATCGCAAGCGAACGAATTTCTTTTACCAGCACGTTGAAGGATTCAGGCATCCCCGAGTCGATCTTGTGTTCGCCCTTGACGATGTTTTCATATACCTTGGTACGGCCATTGACATCGTCCGACTTGACCGTGAGCATTTCCTGCAAGGTGTAGGAAGCGCCGTAGGCTTCGAGCGCCCAGACTTCCATCTCGCCGAAACGCTGTCCGCCGAATTGCGCCTTGCCGCCCAAAGGCTGCTGGGTGACGAGCGAATACGGGCCGGTCGAGCGCGCGTGCATCTTGTCGTCGACGAGGTGGTGGAGCTTCAGCACATGCTTGTAGCCCACCGTGACCTTGCGCTCAAACGGCTCGCCCGTGCGCCCGTCGAAAAGCTGCACCTGATACTGCGCCTGCCCGTTTTCGTCCAGCAGCCCGGCCAGGTTGAGCATCTTGTCGATTTCCTCTTCGTTCGCCCCGTCGAACACCGGGGTGGCAAACGGCACGCCTTTTTTGAGGTTGCCCGCAAGCTCAAGAATTTCCTCGTCATTGAACGTGTCAATCGCCTCGGGATGCCCGCTGCCGTTATATATCTGGTCGAGGAAGCCGCGCAGTTCCTTGAGCGAGGCTTGCTTGCGCAGCATGCCGTCAATCTTCGCGCCCAGCCCGCGAGCCGCCCAGCCAAGGTGGGTTTCCAGAATCTGGCCGATGTTCATCCGCGACGGAACCCCAAGCGGGTTGAGCACGATGTCCATCGGCGTGCCGTCCGTCATGTAAGGCATGTCTTCGACCGGAACGATCTTGGACACCACGCCCTTGTTGCCGTGGCGGCCCGCCATCTTGTCGCCCGGCTGCAAACGGCGCTTCACGGCAAGATAGACCTTCACCATTTTTTGCACGCCCGGCGGCAATTCGTCGCCTTGGGTGAGTTTCTTCTTCTTGATCTCGAACGCATGGTCGAAATCGGCGCGAGTCTTTTCCAGCCCCTCACGCACGGCTTCAAGCTGGGCGGCGAGTTCCTCGTCGGCCATGCGGATATCGAACCAGTCGTTGAACCCAAGCCCGTCGAGGTATTCGTCGGTCACAGCCTTGCCCTTGGCAAGTTTCATCGGCCCGCCATTGACCTTCTGCCCAACAATCTGGCGGCGCAGACGCGCAAAGGCGTCGCGCTCGACGATGCGCATCTGGTCGGCCAAGTCGGCCTTGAAGCCGCGCAACTGGTCGTCGATGATCGACTGCGCGCGTCGGTCGCGCTCGATGCCCTCGCGGGTAAAGACCTGCACGTCGATCACGGTTCCGTTCATGCCGGAAGGCACGCGCAGGGACGTGTCTTTCACATCGGAGGCTTTTTCGCCGAAGATTGCGCGAAGCAGTTTTTCCTCCGGTGTCAGTTGCGTCTCGCCCTTGGGCGTGACCTTGCCGACAAGCACGTCGCCCGCTTCCACTTCCGCGCCGATATACACGATGCCCGCTTCGTCCAAGCGGGAAAGCTGCGCTTCGCCCAGCGAGGCGATGTCGCGGGTAATTTCCTCCGCCCCAAGCTTGGTATCGCGCGCCACGGTCGAAAGCTCTTCGACGTGGATGGATGTGTAGCGGTCTTCGGCCACCACGCGCTCCGATACCAGAATCGAATCTTCAAAGTTGTAGCCATTCCACGGCATAAACGCGACCAGCATGTTCTGGCCGAGCGCCAGTTCGCCGAGGTCGGTGGATGCGCCGTCGGCGATGATGTCGCCCTTGGCAATCGTGTCACCGACCCTGACCACCGGGCGCTGGTTGATGTTGGTGTTCTGGTTGGAGCGGGTGTATTTGGTGAGATTGCAGATGTCGACGCCGACCTTGCCCACTTCGGCCTCATCGTCGTTGACCCGCACCACGATGCGCTGCGCATCGACGTAGTCCACCACGCCGCCGCGCTCCGCCTTGACCACCGTACCCGAATCAACCGCCACAGTGCGCTCGATGCCCGTGCCGACCAGCGGCTTTTCGGGCCGCAGGCAAGGCACGGCCTGACGCTGCATGTTCGCGCCCATCAAGGCGCGGTTGGCATCGTCGTGCTCAAGGAAAGGGATGAGCGAAGCCGCCACCGAAACGACCTGTCCGGGCGCCACGTCCATATAGTTGATGCGCGAAGGCTCGGCAAGGATGGTCTCTCCCCTTTCGCGGCAAGTCACGAAGGTATCGCACAGGCGGCCTTCCTCGTCGAGCGTGGCATTCGCCTGCGCAATCACGAACTGCCCTTCCTCAATCGCGGAAAGGAACTCGATTTCGTCCGTCACTTTAGTGTCGACCACCTTGCGGTACGGCGTTTCCAGAAAACCGTGCCGATTGGTACGCGCATAGACGGCCAGCGAGTTGATGAGGCCGATGTTCGGGCCTTCGGGCGTTTCGATCGGGCAAAGCCGCCCGTAGTGGGTCGGATGCACGTCGCGCACTTCAAAGCCCGCGCGCTCGCGGGTCAGCCCCCCTGGCCCCAGCGCGGAAACCCGGCGCTTGTGGGTAATCTCGGAGAGCGGGTTGGTCTGATCCATGAACTGCGACAACTGGCTGGAGCCGAAAAACTCCTTGATCGCCGCCGAAATCGGCTTAGCGTTAATCAGGTCATGCGGCATCAGGTTGTCAGATTCGGCTTGCGAGAGGCGCTCCTTGACCGCCCGCTCGACCCGAATCAATCCGGCGCGGAACTGGTTCTCGGCCAGTTCGCCGACCGAGCGCACCCGCCGATTGCCAAGGTGGTCGATGTCATCGACATCGCCACGGCTATTGCGCAGTTCGATCAGCACACTGATGACCGCCAAAATATCCTCTTTCGAGAGCACGCTTGAACCTTCCTCGCCATGCTCCCCGACTTGCGCGTAGAAACGCTTGAGCCATTCCGGCGATTTCTCGTCGGTGATGCCCGGATAGGCGCGCCGGTTGAACTTCATCCGCCCGACCGTCGACAGGTCGTAACGCTCATCGGAATAGAACAGCCCGTAGAACAAGCCTTCGACGGCTTCCTCGGTCGGCGGCTCGCCGGGGCGCATCATGCGGTAGATGGCCACTTTGGCCGTCCACTCGTCGATGGTCTCGTCGATGCGCAAAGTTTGCGAAATGTACGCGCCATGATCGAGATCGTTGATGTACAGGGTCGTAATCTTGTCGATTTCGCTCACACGCAGGCGCGCCAGCATTTCTTCGGTCACTTCATCGTTGGCGCGCGCCAGCAGTTCGCCGGTCTTGGGATCCGGTATATCGCGGGCGATGATGCGCCCCAGAACGAAATCGTCCGGCACGGTCATGCTCGTGATGCCCGCCTTCTCGATTTCGCGGATATGCCGGGCAGTGATGCGCTTGTCTTTGGCAACGATCTGCTTGCCATCCGGCGCGACAATGTCGAAACGCACCACTTCGCCGCGCAGGCGATCCGGCACGAGGTTAAAGCTCACGTCCCCGGATGCCACGTGGAATTCGTCAAAATCGTGGAAAGTGTAGAGAATTTCTTCCAGCGTCATGCCAATGGCGCGCAGGAGAACCGTAACCGGCATCTTGCGGCGGCGGTCGACGCGGAAATACAGGAAATCTTTCGGGTCGAATTCCAGATCGAGCCAAGAGCCGCGATAAGGAATGATCCGCGCGGAAAACAGCAGCTTGCCCGACGAATGCGTCTTGCCCCGGTCATGCTCGAAGAACACGCCCGGCGAGCGGTGAAGCTGCGAAACGATGACGCGCTCGGTTCCGTTGATGACAAACGAGCCAGTGTCGGTCATGAGCGGAATCTCGCCCATGTACACCTCCTGCTCCTTGACTTCCTTGACAGTGCCCTTGGGCGCGTCCCTGTCCATGATGAGCAGGCGCACGCGCGCCCGCAGCGGCGAGGCGTAGGTCAGCCCGCGCTGCTGGCACTCTTTTACGTCAAAGGCGGGTTCGCCCAGCATAAATCCCACGAATTCGAGCCTTGCGTTCCCGCTATGGCTGGCAATCGGGAAAATCGACGTGAACGCGGCCTGCAAGCCCTGATTTTTCCGCTCTCCCAGCGGTGTGTCCGCCTGAAGGAATTCAGCAAAAGAATCAATCTGGGTGGCCAGCAGGAAAGGCGCGTCAGGCACGGCTGCGCGTTTGGCGAAGCTCTTGCGGATGCGCTTTTTCTCAGTGTAGGAATACGCCATGAATACTCCGGGCTAGAGGTATTACGTCAAAAAAACATTGCTTTATCGCGCCTTTCGTCAAAGCACGAAGGGCTGACACCCGAAAACGGATGCCAGCCCAGTCCCGAAAACGGGAATTACTTGATTTCGACCTTGGCGCCCGCGTCTTCGAGCTGCTTCTTCAGCGCCTCGGCTTCGGCCTTGGGCAGAGCCTCCTTCACCGTCTTCGGCGCGCCGTCGACGAGGTCCTTGGCTTCTTTCAGGCCAAGCGCCGTGGCCGCGCGCACGACCTTGATGACTTCGACTTTCTTGTCGCCGACGGCGGCAAGGATTACGTCGAATTCGGTTTTTTCCTCGGCGGCAGGCGCAGCAGCGCCAGCGCCCGGAGCCGCCACGGCCATCGCCGCAGCGGAAACACCGAATTTCTCTTCAAACGCCTTGACCAGGTCGTTCATTTCCATGACCGTCATCGAGCCAACGGCTTCGAGGATGTCGTCTTTGCTAATTGCCATTTCAAATCACTCCACAGGAATGTGTCTGGAAAAACCGTAAGGGATGTTCAGGCTGCCGCGCCTGCTTCTTCGCGCTGTTTGGCCAGCGCCGCGAGCGCCACGGCAAAGCCGGAGATAGGCGCCTGCATGATGCCCAGGAGCCTTGCGAGCAGTTCCTCGCGCCCCGGAATCGAGGCAAGCGCCTGAACGCCCGCTTTGTCAAGCACCTTGCCGCCATACGCGCCTGCGCGCATCACCAGCTTGTCGTTGCCTTTGGCGAAGTCGTTGAGCACCTTGGCCGCCGCTACCGGATCCTCCGAAATGCTGTAGATCAGCGGCCCGGTCAATTGGGCAGACAGATCAGCAAACGGCGTATCGGCCAGCGCGCGGCGAACCAATGTGTTCTTGAGCACACGCAGATAGACGCCCGACGCACGAGCCTTCGCGCGCAGCACGGTGAGATCGCTCACACCGATGCCGCGATACTCGGCCACCGCGATTGTCTGGGCATTGGCCACCTGTGCCGACATCTCAGCCACTACAGCTTTCTTGTTTTCAAGATCGAGACCCACAGGTCTTTCCTCCTTTCAAGTCCACACGCGAGGAGCATTGAAGCCCTCGCACCCACGGCAACCTGGATCAGGAGCATGGCCAGATAGCCTTGAATCCTGTTCTGGGCACACCGTCTGCGCAGGTCGTCTTACGATTAAACGGTCATCTGCGATGAGCCGTGCCTGCGGTCTTTGACGATTCGTCCGGCCTTCAGCAAGCGCCGGACGACCCAAAGTTCTTCTCTTAGCCCACCACACCGGCTGCATCAACCTTGACGCCCACGCCCATCGTGCTGGAAAGCGCGATGCGGCGCAGATAAACCCCTTTGGCCGCTGCCGGACGCGCCTTGACCAGCGCGTCGAGAAGCGCCTTGAGGTTCTGCTCCAGCGCGTCGATGCCGAACGAGGCGCGGCCAATCGTGGCATGAACCAAGCCCGCCTTGTCGGTGCGGTACTGCACTTGGCCCGCCTTAGCGTTCTTCACGGCGGTGGCAACATCCATCGTCACCGTGCCCACCTTGGGGTTGGGCATCAGCCCGCGCGGGCCGAGAATCTGACCAAGCTGGCCCACGACGCGCATCGCGTCCGGCGTGGCAATCACCCGGTCGAAATCCATCTTGCCTGCCTTGATGTCAGCGGCCAAATCGTCGAAACCGACAATATCCGCGCCCGCAGCGCGGGCGGCATCGGCCTTTTCGCCTTGGGCGAACACCGCCACCCTGACCGTCTTGCCCGTGCCTGCCGGCAGCACGACGGAGCCGCGCACCACCTGGTCGGATTTGCGCGCGTCGACACCAAGATTCACCGCAACGTCGATGGACTCATCGAATTTCGCCGTCGCGCAGTCCTTGACCAGCGCCAGCGCGTCCGCCATCGGGTAAGTCTTGTTGCGGTCGACTTTTGCGCGTTGCGCCTGCGCACGTTTGGACAGCTTCGCCATGATTACAGCCCCTCCACAGTGACGCCCATGCTGCGGGCAGAACCAGCGACGGTACGCACCGCAGCATCCAGATCAGCCGCAGTAAGGTCGGGCTGTTTGGCTTTGGCGATTTCCTCGGCCTGAGCGCGGGTAATCTTGCCCACCTTGTCGGTATGGGGCTTGGGCGAGCCTTTGTCGATTTTCGCGGCCTTCTTGATGAAGAAAGTCGCGGGCGGCGTCTTCATCACAAAGGTGAAGCTCTTGTCCGCAAACGCGGTAATCACCACCGGAATTGGCATTCCCGGCTCCATGCCTTGAGTCTTGGCATTGAACGCCTTGCAGAATTCCATGATGTTCAGCCCGCGCTGGCCGAGCGCCGGGCCAATCGGGGGGCTTGGGTTGGCTTTGCCAGCCGGAACCTGTAGCTTGATGTAAGCAACAATCTTCTTCGCCATGACGGCTTTTCTCCTAGATGAGTGCTAGCGCGCCGTCATCCGGCGCTCCTCGTTGCAACCGCCGCGCCGTCGGATACGGCTCCGGCTTTTTGAACGGGCGCATCCGCCCGCCTTTCCACGCTCAGGACTTCTCGACCTGGGCAAAATCCAGTTCCACGGGCGTGGCGCGGCCAAAAATGGTCACGGACACCCGCAGCTTGCTTTTTTCATAATTGACGTGCTCGACCGAACCATGAAAATCGGTAAACGCGCCCTCCTTGATCCGCACGACCTCGCCATTCTCGAAGAGCACTTTGGGCCGTGGCTTTTCAACGCCTTCCTGCATTTGCAGCAGGATTTTGTCCACTTCTTTCTGCGGGACGGGCAACGGCTTGTTGGCTGTGCCGCCAATGAATCCGGTCACTTTGGACGTTGATTTCACCAGATACCATGACTCATCGTTCATATCCATTTCGACAAGCACGTAGCCAGGGAAAAACTTGCGTTCGGTGACGTTTTTCTGGCCGCCTTTCATCTCGACCACTTCTTCCACAGGAACCAGTATCTGCCCGAAGAATTCTTCCATCCCCGTGCGCGTAATCCGCTCAACCAGCGCACGGCGCACGGATTTCTCGAACCCCGAGTAAACGTGAATGACATACCAGCGTTTTGCCATGATTATCTTTTCCAGCCAAGAATGAGGTCATACACCGCCCATTCAAGGCTCTTGTCGGTCAACCAAAGAAATATCGCCATGACGACGACAAACGCAAATACGATTCCCGTCATCTGGACGGTTTCCTTGCGCGTCGGCCAGACCACCTTTTGGGTTTCGGTAATCGCGTCCCGCACGAACACGGCAAAACGCTGACCCGGCTCGGTGAACCACGCCACCGCGCCGCCCGCCGCAAGCCCCGCCATGACGCTGAGCACTTTCAGCACCAATGGCTGCTCGCCCAGCACGTAAAACCCGGCGACGCCAGCAACGACCAAGGCAACCGCCAGCGAGAATTTCAACTTGTCGACCATTGAGGCAAAGATTTCCGAATCGGATAAATAATGGCAGGGGCAGAGGGAATCGAACCCCCAACCTTCGGTTTTGGAGACCGACGCTCTGCCAGTTGAGCTATACCCCTGCAACAGAGACCACAAAGCGCACCCTTGCGGGCGCGCTCACAAAACGACAAAAACTTAGGCGTTACTCGATGATTTTGGCGACGACGCCCGCGCCGACGGTCCTGCCGCCCTCGCGGATGGCGAACCGCAGACCCTCTTCCATCGCGATCGGCGAGATCAGGTTCACCGTGATCGACACG
>JAITVD010000059.1 GCA_031285965.1 Azoarcus sp. | reverse complement strand
AAGCTCAACTCAACTCAACTCAACTCAACTCAACTCAACTCAACTCAACTCAACTCAACTCAACTCAACTCAACTCAACTCAACTCAACTCAACTCAACTCAACTCAACAAAAGGCTGGCGAACTTTATGTGCTGATTATCGGCGAGTCGAGCGGGCGCGATACGTTGCACGCTTATGGTGGCCCCGCGAAAAATACGCCGTGGCTCGACAGGTTCAAAGACCAGGAAAACGTGCTCTTTTTTCAGAACGCCTATGCTCCGCATACTTATACAGTTGCCGCACTGACCCATGCGCTGACGGATGGGCGCATGGCGACTGGTGCAACGTTTCCACGCGGGCAAAATATCGTAGGCGTATCGAAAGCGAACGATTTTCATACGGTCTGGATTTCCAACCAGCGGATGGTTGGGCCTTTTTCAACGCCGATCGGTGCCTTGGCTTCGACGGCGCATGAATCTTTCTTCACGACAGGAGCCTATGAAGGCTATAACGACGATGTGCCGCCGGACGAAGCGGTTTTGCCGCTGGTCAAAAGCTATCTGGAAAAGCATGATTTCTCCAGAAACACGCTCTTAGTTATTCACCTGATTGGTAGCCATCTTCCTTACGTAACACGTTATCCGAAAAATTTCCCTTTGGTAGGTGAACTGGACAGGGCACATATGGGAGACGCATTTACATCTCCGAAAGCTCTTGAGCTTTTCTCGACTTTAGCTACGTCGCAGAAGTACACGGACGGTATTTTGAAGGAAATTTTTGCGCTGTTTGAGAAATATCAGGACAAACCGATTGCGGCGGCGTATTTTTCGGATCATGGAGAATCCCCGTTTTCTTATGCCAAGCATGGTGTCAGCGGACACGATTCTAAAAAAGTTTTTGACTGGTCTATGTCGCGCATTCCGTTTTTTATGTGGTATTCCCCGACGTTTTTCCGCCTTCACCCAGAGAAAATTGCAACACTAAAAAAACGCGTGGACGCGCCATTTACAAATGACCTAGTTTTTGACTTTTATGTTGGTCTTTCTGGCATCAAGGCAGAGAGCTATCGTTCTCAGTTTGACATTGGTAACGACGACTATGGCGTTACGCGAGAAAATGCCTTTGTAACAGGAAAACGTTTTCTTTCCGAAGACCCAGATTTTATAATCAGGAAAAATCTCGAAAATATAAGGCGAATGGGAATTCCTGTAGCGATTCATAGAACGAATACGATTTTCAAATATCATCAGGCGAAAAAATATCTGCGAAATTTTGAACTGGATCTGATGCTCATGAAAGATGGACGTACACAAAAAACAGAACTTATGGTTGGGCATAATATTGCCCATCGGGCCGATATGACCTTCCGTCAATATCTTTCTGAATTATCGAATAACTTCGATTTTCTTTGGCTGGATATTAAAAATTTAAATAAAAAAACATCGAAACAAATACTTGTGCAGTTGACAGAATTTGATAAAGAATTTGATCTAAAAAAACGTGTGCTTGTCGAATCACCCTCAGCAGAATTGCTGTCCGTTTTTACTAGAAATGGATGGAAAACTTCTTTATATATTACTGGCAATGATATAAATCGTATAAAAGATAATGTTTTAAAGTATAAGCTCAAAGGAGTCGGTTGGCATGTAACCACAATGGATCCGAGAATGCTGGATAAACTAAGAAAAGTGTTGCCTGCGGATGTTATGTTTTATGGTTGGGCGGCTCCAGAATGGAGTTTGTCCGATTTGGATTTAATTAAAAAAATTAGTAAGTTTTCTTCTCTTAGAATGTTTTTGCTCACTCTTGAATCTAACTTTGATATTGCTGGACACGCATCTGACTTTGATCCGAATGATGTTCCTCCTGATATTCCTCAACCATTCTAGAAGAGTTCTATTAACCTGACAGCTTGTATGTTGCATCACGTCGACGATACACTTGCCCCCGATGATTCCTTGTTGTATCGCTTGTTTTAAAAACTAGAACTAGGATAATTCAAGAGGTGTCATGCTGAAAGTGAATTGCTTATACGATCTGCGGGATTGCGTATCTGCGACAAACGGTTTTTACGCTACGTCTTGGTCTGCCGGGTTTTCCGCTTTCTGTCGCGCGTCTTGTCTGTTTCGATACGACTTGGGATATACCGTGACTTTTTCGCGTCCTCCTGCCGCTTTGTGGGCGTTCATTCTGGTTTCTGTTGCCGCGCAATTGCTGAATAAGGCGTCTGGGCTGCATGTTGCCGAGGCACGAGCATGGATTGACGCATGGCTGCTAAATCCGTACCTATGCGCGGCTATCGCATGCTATGGCATAGGGCTGTTTTGCTGGATGCGTGTGTTGGCTGTTATGCCTTTGTCTTCTGCTTACCCTTGGACTGCGCTCATCTATGTTTTGACGCCTGTTGCCGCTGTTTTGCTCTGGCAGGAACAGCTTTCCGCAACCTATCTCGTAGGCATGGCATGTATCCTGTGTGGAATCAGTCTGGCCACGAAAGCGAGAGCAAAATAAACGGTACAGAAATCGCGTTGACGCTAGCTTCTGTCTTGTGCAGCACAGCGGGGCAGGTTGCTTTCAAGTCGGCAAGCGTCAGGGTTTTCCCCGGTGCGTTCCTCTTTTGGTGCGGCGGCGCGGCTTTCATGCTCGCATCCATGCTGATCGTGGTGATGGTGCTTCGTACCGTACCACTTTCCGCGCTCGTCCCTTTTGCTGCCTTGGCCTATGTCACCGTGCCGCTCGCTTCCATGCTGATTTTCAAGGAGGTGACGGGCAAACGCTTCTGGCTGGGTACGCTGTGCATCATCATCGGCGTTATTTTCACGCTGATCTGAAATCAGCCCAGTAGTTTGAGTGGCAAAATGCGCGGCAGGCGTGAATGGCTGTTGAGAAGGTGCGAGGAAAATTTTTTCTCTTCTTTGCGGTAGCGTTTGGAACTCCAGCCTTCAGTGTTTCAAGTGCCGCGCTATCCTAAAGGTTGGATAGACAAACCGAAAACGGATTTTTCGATGAAAAAACGCACTGAGTTTTACCAAAAATTACCAACAAAAAAGGAATTCTGGTGAAGTGCCTCGTGACCGGGGCGAATGGTTTCATCGGTGCGCATCTTGTCCGCCATTTGCTCGCGGCGGGACATGAAGTCAGGGCGGTTTCTTCTTCGGAGCCGACGGCGGTGCGTGTTCGTGAAACCATTTCCGGCGCTCGGCTGGAAAACGTTCAGATAGCGCGAGGCGAGCTGGCTCCCGCTGTCTGGCAGGCGGCTTGCCGGGACGTAAAGACGGTTTTTCATCTTGCGGGTCGCGCCCATCGCGGCGGCGATGCTTCGGCGTCTGCGCGGACGGCGTATTTTAGGGACAACCTGGAGACGACCCGCGCACTGGCGCAAGCGGCGATAGAGATGGGCGTGCGCCGTTTTGTTTTTGCCAGTTCCGTGACTGTTTATGGCGCGGCTTCGATACCGGACGAACCGTTTAGGGAAGATTCGCTGCCCGCGCCGCATCCCGATGATTTTTACGCGCAGTCCAAACAGGCGGCGGAGGTGTTTTTGTTGTCCGATTGTGTCGGTGCGGGCATGGAGCCGATCATCGTCCGTTTGCCGCTCGTCTATGGCACGGGTGCTAAAGGCAACATGGCGGCGCTCATGCGGCTGGCGGCGAGCGGTTTGCCTTTGCCGCTGGCGGGGATTCGCAACCGCAGAAGTTTCGTCAACATTCCAAACTGCGTGGATTTTCTGCATGCCGCCGCCACGCATCCCCGCGCGGGCAGACAGATTTTGCTGGTTTCCGACCGGGAGGATATTTCAATGCCGGAACTGATTCGCTTGATGGCGCGCGCACAGGGGAAGCCCGCGCGGCTTTTTCCGGTTCCCGTCCATTTTCTGAAAATGGCTTGTTCGCTCTTGGGGCAAAAAGCGCGTTTCGAGAAACTGACGAGCTATTTTCAGATAGACCCCGGCGCCTCCTGCGACCTGCTTGGCTGGCAGCCCAAGGCCAGTTTGGCAGAAGGCATCAAGCAGATGTGCGCCGGGCGCGGGGAGGCGTGAGCCGCCATGCAGCGTTTTTTTGACCTCGTTTTTTCCGTGATGGGGCTGATTTTGGGTGCGCCGCTTTTCCTGCTGCTGTGGATTGTCGGGTTTTGTGTGGACGGCTCGCCCCTGTTTCGGCAGACGCGGGTCGGTCGGCAGCAGCAGCCTTTCGTTCTCGTTAAGTTCAGGACGATGAAGCGGGGCACGGCTTCGGTGGCTTCGCATTTGGCCGATGGCGCGTCCGTTACCCGCTGGGGGCGTTTTTTGCGCCGGACGAAGCTCGACGAGTTGCCGCAGTTGTGGAACGTGCTGAAAGGCGAGATGAGTTTGGTGGGGCCACGCCCCTGCTTGTTTAGCCAAGAAGAACTAATCTGTGAGCGTGCGCTAAGAGGCGTGTTCGCGGCGCGTCCGGGCATCACCGGATTGGCGCAGACAAAAGGAATTGATATGTCCGTTCCCGCGCTGCTGGCGGAAACGGACGCGGCCATGCTGGCCGATTTCCGCCTAACAGATTATTTTCGCTACATTTTCCTGACCATCGCGGGGCAGGGGCAGGGCGACCGCACGCCTTCCCGTATCAAGTAGCGCGTTTTGTGGGGATGCCCTCTGAGCGTCGGGCATCGGTGCTTGTTATTGTTCGGCTTGGCTCGCTACTTCCTCTGCCAGCCGTTTGAACGCTTCTTCCGTCAAATCGTTTGCTTCTAGCCGCTGCGCAATGCCTAGCCGCCGGAAGTTTTTGTGCTGCGAGCGGGCATAGAGCGGGTCGTAATGGCGTTCGATGAGTTCCCGGAACAGTTCCGGCAGCTTGCGTTCGTGCGCCCAGACTTGCCAACGGTCGAGCGTGGCGTTGTCGATGAGGCCGCGCAAGCGTTCCAGTTTGGCGGCGAGCGCGTCGGGGTTGTCGCCCAGCCAAGCGTAGTCATCGAGCAGATAGGCAAGACGGGCTTCCCGCGTGGCGTGGATTTCGACGCACGGCGCGGTGCGCATGGCATCAATCAGAGCGTTGGGCAGGGCGCATGTGCCGATTTTGCGGCTTTCGGCTTCGACGTAAATGACCTTTTCCGGGTCGAAACGTTCAATCCGGCTGGCGAGGCAGGTTTCAAACCATTTTTGCGTTGGCTGCGGGCGATTCGGCAGCCCGCCGAGCACGGAGCCTTTGTGCGCGGCCAGGGCTTCGAGGTCGAGCGTTTGTTCGCCCCGCGCCGCCAGTGCGGCCAATAGGCGCGTTTTGCCGCTCCCGGTTGCGCCGCAGATGACGCGCCATTGAAGCGTTGCGGGGCGCGTTGCCAGCAGGGCGACAACATGCCCGCGCCATGTTTTGTAGCCGCCCGCAAGCTGTTTGGCTCGCCAGCCGACCAGATTGAGCCAGAGCGCGGCACTCAGGCTTCGCATGCCGCCACGCCAGCAATAAACGAGAGGCCGCCAGTGCTTGGGGCGGCTGCGAAAGTGCGTCTCCAGCGTTGTGGCGATGTTTCTTGCGACAAGCGCCGCGCCGAGTTTTCTGGCCTCGAACGGAGATTGCGCATAGAGCAAGCCGACTTCGTGGCGCTCTTCATCATTCAGAACGGGGCAATTCAACGCGCCGGGGATGTGGTCTTGCGCGAATTCGGCGGGGGAGCGAACGTCGATGATTTCGTCGAAATCAGCGTATTCTCCGAGGGCGCAGCGCAGGTCGAAAGTCAGCAGGGAGGACATCTAAAAAATGGGAAACACGGACGGAACAATCAGATTGACCCAATTTTCGCATGGTGGCGGCTGCGGCTGCAAAATTGCGCCCGCCGTGCTGAGCGAGATGCTGTCGCGCCTGCCCGTCGGCGTTATGCCGCCGGAACTGCTGGTCGGGACGCAGACTTCCGACGACGCGGCGGTCTACAAACTGAACGACCAGCAGGCGTTGATTGCGACAACGGATTTTTTCATGCCAATTGTGGATGACCCGTTTGATTTCGGGCGCATCGCGGCGGCCAACGCGCTTTCCGATATTTACGCGATGGGCGGCTCCCCGATTCTGGCGCTGGCGCTGGTGGGGATGCCAATCGACAAATTGCCGCCGGAAATCATCAGCCGTGTGCTGGAAGGCGGCGCAAGCGTCTGCCACGAGGCGGGCATCCCCGTTGCGGGCGGGCATTCGATTGACAGCGTGGAGCCGATTTACGGCTTGGCGGCGATGGGGCTGGCGCATCCAGAAAAGGTGAAAAGCAACGCGGGGGCGAAGCCGGGGGATGTGCTGATTTTGGGCAAACCGCTGGGAATCGGAGTGCTGGGCGCGGCGCAGAAACAGGGGCGGCTGGACGGCGCGGGCGTTGCGGAGATGGTTGCCGTGGCAACGCAGTTGAACTGCGTTGGCGCGAAATTGGGCTTGCGCGACGCGGTTCACGCCATGACGGATGTCACTGGCTTCGGCTTGCTGGGGCATCTGCTCGAACTTTGCCGGGGTTCGGGCTGTTCTGCGGAACTGGCTTTCGATGCCTTGCCGCTGATTGAAGCGGCACGAAACTTAGCGCAGGAAGGCGTCAAAACAGGGGCTTCCGCACGAAATTGGGCTTCTTACGGCGCTGAAACGGCGTTATGCGAAATCGCTCCCTGGCAGCAGATTCTCTTGACCGACCCGCAGACCAGCGGCGGCTTGCTCGTTGCTTGCGCGGCGGAAGCGGCGGCGGACGTGCTGGCGCTCTTCCATGCGGAAGGCTATGCGGCGGCCTCGAAAATCGGCCATTTGCGGGAACAGGCATCGGGTGCGCGTGTCGTAGTACGATGCGATTGACAAATTCATCAAGCGGAGGCGTGTCATGGGAACCATAACAGACGAAATGATAAAAGCAGCATATGACGTTGCGAAAGAAGTTTTTAATAATAAAAGTGCGCTTGATAAAGGAGTAGAAAATCTGCACGAGCAATACGAAATGAATCGCGCTTCTGCAAAACATCTTATACGCAATTATTCTTGTTTAATACGAGGCGAGGTTTATACAAGAACAATGAGCGGAGCGGCGACAAGATATTTTTTGCAGAAAATACTTGATGATTTGAAAACCGATGCTTTACGGCAGGCTTTGAAAGCAGTCGATTTGCATATCACGTATTACGAGAGATTTAAACACGGAAAATTGAATAGAACTAGAGAGATACATGATGAATTTAACAAAATTGCTGCGGCATCTATTGTGTCGGATAAATAATCCATTTTTTGAAATCTTCGCAGCCAGCGATGCGGTTCCGCGCAGAATGGCAGCCCGTCGTTTTCAAAAGGCTGCGCGTCAGCGACCTTTCTTCGGCAGTAATATCCACATTTTTCCTTGCTGGCGCATTTTTCCGGCCTGTTCGCCCGCCTCATCGCCGAAGCCCCAGAAAAAATCAGCTCGCACCGCGCCTTTGATTGCGCCCCCGGTGTCCTGCGCCATGACTAGGCGGTTGAGCGGCTTGTCTGACAGCGGCCAGGTGGTTGAGAGAAAGACAGGCACGCCAAGCTGCACGTGGGCGAGGTCGACGGCGATGCTGCGCCCAGAGTGGAGCGGTACGCCGAGCGCCCCGACCGGGCCGCTTTCATCGGTGGGCAGTTCGCGGAAAAAAACATAGCGCGGGTTGCTGTTGAGCAATTCATCAAGGCGATGCGGATTGCGCCGCGCCCATTGGCGGATGCCTTCCATTGATGCCTGATGGGCGGCGAGTTCCCCGCGCTCGATGAGCCAGCGCCCGATGGAACGGTAAGGATGCCCGTTGTGCTCGGCAAAGCCGACGCGCACCCGATGGCCGTCCGGCAGTTCGACTTGCCCGGAACCCTGCACCTGAAGGAAAAAGAGGTCGACCGGATCGTCTGCCCACAGCAGCGCGCGGGCGGGCAATTTGCCTTCGGCGCGGCGCTTTTCCAGTTCCGCCCGCGTCCAGTAGGGGACGACCTTCTTGCCGTTCAAGCGCCCGCGCAGGTTCATCGACCTCAATTCTGGGTAAATTCCCACGAAATCGACGGTCAGCATGTCGTCGGGCTGCGCGAGGATGGGCCATTGCGCATCGGGCGATGGCATCCGACTGCCGTGAATCAGGGGTTCGTAGTAGCCAGTGACCAGCCCTTGCGTGTTGCCGTTGCCCGCGACGGCCTGCCGGGGGATGAGATGCTGTTCAAAGAACTGCCGCGCTTCTCTATCAGGCAGTGTTTCCGGCAGCGCGGCAGCGGCGGCGCAGACTGTTGCCCAAGCGGGCTTGCGGCCAATGACGCGGCAAGATTCCCGAAACGCGGGCCAGGCCGCGCCCAAATCGTCGCTGTCCCAGCCCGGCAATTCATCCCAGTACGCTTCGCGTTCAGAAGGCGCAGTGCTGACCGGAGGATAGGATGGCGCGGACGGCGCGCAATCCGCGCAGGGGCGCGGGGGGACGGGCGCGGGAACGCTGTAAGCGGTTTCCGGCAAATCCGCTTTGGGCGGCAATTGCTGGCAGCCGACCGAGACAATGGCAACGGAGGCGAGAAAAACGAGGCGAGGGCGGAAAAAAAGGTTCATGGCGCAAAGTGGCAAACTGGCGAGCTGGATACGCATTGTGAATGCGGAGCGGGTTTCCTATTTTTTGTGGATGATACGATATAAATTTTTCATTGATGCCGGAGAGGCAAACAATGTCCTCAAAAGAAATTGAAACCCTGCTCGTGCGGGCGGAACACGTGCTGGCGCGGCTGGAAGCGATATTGCCCGGTTCGGCGTCGCCCCCCGACTGGAACGCAGCCGATGCTTTTTTGTGGCGTCGCCGTCATGGCCGCGCGTGCTTGCAGCCTGTGCCGATGCCTTCCGTCATCCGTTTGCGGGATTTGCGGAATATCGACGAGCAGAAGGCGCGTATCGAACGCAACACGCGGCAGTTCCTTGCCGGACGACATGCCAATAACGTTTTGCTGACGGGCGCGCGCGGTTCGGGCAAATCTTCGCTGGTGAAAGCCTTGCTCAACGAATACGCGGGCGAGGGGCTGCGGGTCATCGAAATTGACAAGGCTGATTTGGGCGACTTGCCGGAGGTCATGGAACTGGTTGCGGGGCGGCTTGAGCGGTTCATTTTGTTTTGCGACGACCTTTCCTTCGAGGAGGGCGAGATCGCCTACAAGGCGCTCAAAAGCGCGTTGGATGGTTCCGTCTCCGGGCTGGCGGACAACGTGCTGATTTACGCCACGTCCAACCGCCGCCACCTGATGCCGGAGTACCACGACGAGAACAGGCAGGCGCGACATGCCGACGGCGAGATACATCCCGCCGAGGCCGTGGAGGAAAAAATCTCGCTCTCGGAGCGTTTCGGGCTGTGGCTGTCGTTCTACCCATTCGGGCAGGATGAATATCTTGAGATTGCCGCCCATTGGCTTAAGGTTTTCGGCGTCTCGGAGGCGTACCTTCCGCAAGCGCGGCAGGAGGCGCTGCAATGGGCGCTCATGCGCGGCTCCCGCTCGGGGCGGGTGGCTTGGCAGTTTGCGCGGGATTTTGCGGGGCGGGCAGATTGAAGGAAAACCGCTTCGCCCCTGAAATCATCAAGGTATCCGCCGGGGTCATCGTCCGGGGCGATGGACGTTTCCTTCTCGGGCGGCGTCCGCCGGGAAGTTTTTACCCCGGCTACTGGGAATTTCCCGGCGGCAAGATTGAAGCGGGGGAGTCGCCCGCCGGGGCGCTGATGCGTGAGCTTGATGAAGAATTGGGCATCAAGGCGGGGCAATGCTATCCGTGGGTCGTGCGCATCCATGACTACGAGCACGGGCGCGTCCGGCTGCATTTTTTTGAAGTCGCGCAATGGCAGGGCGAAGTTTTCGCCCATATCCATGATGCCTTAGAGTGGGTTTTGCCCGGTTGCCCGGTTGCGCCTTCGCCGATGCTGCCCGCCAACGGCCCTATCCTCAAGGCGCTTGCCCTGCCGCGACGGATGGGCATCACCCATGCCGCCTCGATGGGCATCGAACCCCAGCTTGCCGCGCTTGACCATGCCCTTCAGGCGGGGCTGCGCCTCGTCATGGTTCGGGAAAATGCCCTGCCTCTGCCCGAGCGGCAAACTTTCACGAAGGAAGCCATTTGCCGCGCCCATGCGGCAGGGGCGCTTGCCGTAGTCAATGGCGAGCCGGAACAGGCGCATGAGGCGGGAGCCGACGGAGTGCACCTGACGGCGGAGCGGCTGATGGCGAGCCGTTCGCGGCCAGACTTTGCGTGGGTGGGGGCGTCCTGCCATACCCGCACCGAACTCGAACACGCGGCGGCGCTGGGGTTCGACTACGCGCTGCTGGGTGCCGTAAAGCCCACCGCAACCCATTCCGATGGCAAAACGTTGGGCTGGGAGGGCTTTGCGGCGGCGGCGAGGGGATTGCCGCTGCCGATATTCGCGTTAGGCGGCTTAACGGACGGCGATATGGAAGCCGCCCGCTTGTCGGGCGCGCACGGCATCGCGGCAATCCGGGGCGTGTGGGATGGCGCGATCTGAAACCCGCGCGGTTTTCCTTAGCCCAGAAAAATCACGCCCCACACAGCCGCAATCATTGTCAGCGCGATGAATTGCGCGGCGCTTCCCATGTCCTTGGCGTTTTTGGACAGGGGGTGGCGTTCTGCCGAAACGCGGTCGACCACGGCTTCGATAGCCGAATTGAACAGTTCAACGACGAGGGAGATCAGGCTGGCCGCAATCATCAGCGCGCGCTCACCCGGGGTCACCGGGCAGAAAAAAGCCAGCGGAATCAGTACCGCGTGCAGCGCGACAAGCTGGCGAAACGCCGCTTCATTTTGAAACGCGGCCCGCAGCCCGTCGCGGGAATAACTTGCCGCCGCCACGATGCGAGCCAGCCCGGTGCGACCTTTCCCGGTTCGCGCTTCTGGAGGGTCAAATGCCATGAAAAATGCCCGAAAAATCGAAAACGCCACTCTACCTGATATGGCATAGTGCGGCGGAGCCTTTGACTGTTTTGCCCGCGTTTTCCGCCATGCTTTCAGAATTTGACCTCATCCGCCGCTATTTCACCCGTCCTGCCAGACACGCCGATTTGGCGGTGGGAGACGACGCGGCGCTGTTCCGTGTTGCGCCGGACATGCAGCTTGCGGTGACGACCGACAGCCTTGTCGCGGGAACGCATTTTTTCCACGATGCCCCAGCGGGCGGCTTAGGCTGGAAAACGTTGGCCGTGAACCTTTCTGATTTGGCGGCAATGGGCGCAGTGCCGCGCTGGGCGACGCTGGCCTTGACCCTGCCGGAAGCCGACGAGGGCTGGATAGCTGCTTTTGCGGAAGGATTTTTTAAGTGCGCCGGACAATATGAGGTTGAACTCATCGGCGGAGACACTACACGCGGCCCGCTTGCCATGACCGTGACCCTGTTCGGCGAAGTTCCGGCAGGGCAGGGCGTTACCCGATCAGGCGGGCAGCCGGGGGACGACCTCTGGATTTCCGGGTGGCCGGGGCTGGCGAGGCTTGGGCTGATGAGCTTGCGGAACCGCGTTCGGCTGATTAATGCCCGTCGGGCGCTCGCGGCTCTGCACCATCCCGTGCCGCGTGTTGAGGCGGGGCTGGCGCTGCGCGGCATTGCGCACGCGATGTTGGACATTTCGGATGGGCTGCTCGGAGACCTCGCGCACCTGTGCGAATGCTCAAAACTTGGCGCCTTGCTCGATGCGCGGGCGCTGCCGATTGCGCCGCTTATCGAAACGGGCGTGGATGAAGCGCAGGCGCGAAGTGCGTTGCTTGCGGGCGGGGACGATTACGAACTGCTTTTTTCCGCGCCCCGGCAAAAGCGCAATGCCCTTGCCGCGCTTGCCCGAAAACTCGATTTGCCCTTGACCCGCATCGGACGGCTTGCCGAAGAAGCCGGGCCGATTTTGCTGGATGACGGAACGGGCTGCCCGCGCCCGCTCGGTGTGTGCGGCTACGACCATTTCGCGCCGGGCGCTTGATTTGATGATGCCGAGGGGCGCACACGCCCTGCGCTCTTCGGCGATAATGCTCCGCTTTGCGTGTCGTCCTATCCCGCTCATGCGCCCCTCCCACATTGTTTTCGACCTCGACGGCACGTTGATTGATTCCGCCGGAGCCATCCTTGCCAGCTACCGCGCCGCGTTCGCGGCATGTGGGGTGATGCCGGTTCAGAGCATCGAAGCGGATATTGTTGGCCCGCCCCTTTGGGAAACCCTGTGCCAGCTCGCGGGCGGCGGGGATACCGCGCTCATCAGCCAGCTTGCCGATGCGTTCCGGCGCAGCTACGACACGGGCGGGCTGCTGGAAACGAGGGCGTACCCCGGTGTCGATGACCTGCTCCGGGCACTGCGCGGGGCGGACATGGGGCTGCTTATCGCCACCAACAAACGGCTCCGCCCGACACGGCGGATTGTTGAGCATCTTGGATGGGGCGGGCTTTTCGATTCGGTGTATGCGCTCGATTTCTTTGTGCCGCCTTTGCCCAACAAGTCGGCCATGCTTGGGCAACTGCTTATCGAGCAGGAAATGGACGCGCAGCGGGCCATCTATGTTGGCGACCGCGCCGAGGATGGCGAAGCTGCTGAGGCGAACGGTCTTCCCTTCATCGCCGCAACGTGGGGCTATGGTCTGCTGCCTGCCGAAGGCGTGGCGGCGCGATGGCGTGAGGCGGCAACACCCGCCGTGCTGAAACAGATATTGCTGGGCGAAGCATGACCCGGCTCACCCTTGTCGTGCCGGGTCTCCTCTGGCCTACGGTGCAGGCGTTTCATCCGGCGACGGACGTTCCGCATGCCGCGCTGTCAAAACTCCTTGGGCGCGGTCAGCGGCGCATGGAACCCGCTATTTCCCGCGAGCGTCTGCTGTCGCGGCTTCTTGGGGCAAAAGGTCATTCTTTTCCGCTCGCCGCTCTGCGCCGCGCTGGGGAAGAAACCGGGTCGGTCGGTGTTCAGGACATTGGTGGAGCGCACTGGCTTTGCGCTGACCCGGTGAATCTGTCATTCATGGGCGGGCATGTGCTGCTCGATGAGTTCAATGAGGATTGGGACGAGATTAGCGCGGCGGAAGTGGACGCGCTGATTGCGGCGCTGAATGATGAGTTCGCCCACCTTGGGCATTTTTCGGCAGCGTCGCCGACGCGCTGGTATCTGCGAGTGGAGAATCCTGCTGATGCGCGTTTTTTTCCGCTCGACGAGGCGGTCTGCCGTCCGGTACAGGATTTTTTGCCGATGGATGGGGAGGGGGGCGAAAACGGCAGCAGGCATTGGCAACACGTGCTGAACGAGATACAGGTCGCGCTCCACGGTCATCCGGTGAATGCGGCTCGGCAAGCCGATGGGAAGCGCCCTATCAACAGCCTATGGTTTTGGGGCAACGACGCGCAGGCAGTGTCCGACGCGCCCGCCATGTCCCGTTTTGCCGTGCAGGCGAACGAGCCTTTGGCGCGGGGATTGGCGCGGGCGGCGGGCATCGAACCAGACGCGCCGGATGTGGATTTGGCATTGCGCGGCGATACGCTGGTCGCGCTCGACGCGCTGGCGCATCCTTTCCGCCATCTCGATTTTGCCCGCTGGCAGGACGCGCTCGCGGCGCTGGAGCGGGACTGGTTCGCACCCATTGCGCGGGCGTTCGATAAAGGGCGCTTGCGGCAGTTTGCCCTGCATGTTCCTGGTGAACGCGCTAGCTTTTCCCTTGTGCTCAATCGCGGGGCGCGTTGGCGTTTCTGGCGCAAACCACTGCCACTGCGCGATATTTGCCCCTCCGCGACATGACCGCGATTCATCCTCGGGAGGTTCCCCCGCATACCGTTTCCGCGCTCGAAGCCACGGGCGTTTCGCCGTTTCTGGCGCGGCTTTTTGCCGCTCGCGGCGTATGTTCTCCCGCCGAGCTTGATCTTTCATTCAAGGCGCTGCTGACGCCGGACTTGCTGACCGGAACGCAAGCGGCGGCTGAACTGCTGGCCGATGCCATTGAGGCCGGGGCGCGTATCGTGATCGTGGCCGATTACGACTGCGACGGCGCGACGGCCTGCGCGGTCGGTGTTCGGGCGTTGCGCGCGTTCGGCGCGGATGTGCATTATCTGGTTCCCGACCGCATGAGCCTCGGCTACGGGCTGACACCGCCGATGGTTGAGCTTGCGGCAAGGCTTGAGCCTGACGTGCTGATGACCGTTGATAACGGCATATCGAGCATCGAAGGCATCGCCGAGGCGCGGGCGCGCGGAATGTCGACGGTCATTACCGACCACCACCTGCCCGGAGACACGCTGCCCGACGCCGATGTGATCGTGAATCCCAACCAGCCGGGCTGCCGCTTTCCAAGCAAGGCAATGGCTGGCGTGGGGGTGATGTTCTATGTGATGCTGGCGCTGCGGGCGGAACTGCGCAGCCGGGGCGCAATCGAGGCGGGGCGCGAGCCGAACCTTGCCAGCCTGCTTGACCTCGTGGCGCTTGGAACCGTGGCGGATGTGGTGAAGCTCGACCACAACAACCGCATTCTGGTTTCACAGGGATTGCGGCGCATCCGGGCCGGAAACATGCAGTCCGGCATTCGGGCGCTGTTTGCCGTCGCCGGACGCGATGCCTCGCGGGCGACGACCTCCGACCTCGGCTTTGCGCTGGGAGCGCGGCTCAATGCCGCCGGACGGATTGCCGACATGGGGCTTGGCATCGAATGCCTGCTTGCCGACGATGCCCAACAGGCGCTGAGGCTTGCGCGGGAACTCGATGACCTCAACGTTGGGCGGCGCGAAATCGAAATCGACATGCAGGAATCCGCAAGCCAGCTTATCGAGACGTTCAGCGCCAGCGGCGAGGAATGCACCGGAATCACGCTGTTCGAGCCGGACTGGCATCCGGGCGTGGTCGGGCTGGTTGCCAGCCGCGTTCGGGAGAAGCTGCACCGCCCCACGATTGCCTTTGCCCGTGGGCAGGACGGCGAGCTGAAAGGCTCTGGGCGCTCCATTCCCGGCCTGCATTTGCGCGATGCGCTGGAACTCATCGCCCGCCGGGTTCCGATATTGCGTTTTGGTGGCCACGCGATGGCGGCGGGCTTGACCATCCATGAAGTAAACCTCGCCGAATTCCGCGCTGTGTTTGGGGAAGTCGCTGCCAGTTTGCTCGATCCTGTCGACCTACAGCGCCGCATTGATACCGATGGCTCGTTCGTTGCTGCCGATGTTTCGCTGGAAACCGCTCGCTTGCTCGAACGGGAAGTTTGGGGGCAGGGGTTTCCCTTGCCTGTGTTCGATAACGTTTTCCATGTCGAGCGCCAGCGTGTCCTCAAAGACCGCCACCTCAAACTGGAACTCTCGCTCGGCGGCACACGGTTTGAAGCCATTCGTTTCAACTGCGCCGAGCGCGTACCCGATATGATTCGTGCCGCCTACCGGGTAGTTGTCAATGAATACAAAGGCTTATCGGGCGTTCAACTGATATTGGAGCATTTTGAAGCGATCTGAGAAAATTCGCCCAGAATTTTAATGCCAAACAAATATTGTGTAAAACGGATAAAATGGGAGTTGAATGTAATATTTTTAACGGCTATGCCAGACTTAGTGTATTAGCATCTACGACATTGGCAACCAAGGGTAAACCGCAGTATGGGACTGTTGCAAAAGGGAAAATCTGAGAAAAATTCCACAAAAAAATTACTTTTTTGCTGGTTTTGCGTTACTATTTAACAATGCGTTACTGCCTTATCTCCTTCCTGCTGGGCTTTGCGCTGCTGGCTCCACTGGGCACAAGCGCCAATGTGTCCAAGGCTTCGGGCAATCAGGCTCAAGCGCGTTCAGAAAGCACTCGCGGTTCGGTCACTGTTGTCCGCGCCGTCCGCAGCGGTCCGGTATTCGGCCTTGTGGCCATTGCGGCGTTTACCGCTACACGCGCCGCCCGCGAGCCGGTTCCCGTGTTTGCTCCCGCCGAACTTTCCAGCCATGTTCCGGTCGCTGTTACTGCCGCTGCCAATACCCTGCTGAATACAGCCAAAACAACCTCCAATAACGCCGCTCTGCTGCAAGTCGTTGAGTCCTCTTACGCTGCAGCCATTTCATCAGGCAACAAATCCGGCTTGACCGGGCTGTCGAGCGCGAGGCATTCGCCGAATGCGTCCGCCGTGCAAAAGCTGCTTGGCGAAAGCCTGATGTACATTGGCGTACCCTATCGCTGGGGCGGAACTTCCCCGATTACCGGCATGGATTGTAGTGGCCTCGTGCAGCTTGTTTTCCGTAATGCAGTGGGGGTCGACCTGCCGCGTACCGCAATCGAGCAATCCGCCCAAGGTAACCGCGTCAGTGCGCGCGAGCTTAAGCCGGGCGATCTGGTGTTCTTCAATACCATTGGCCGTAATATTTCCCATGTTGGCATCTACGTCGGCAACGGCAAGTTCCTGCATGCGCCCGCCACGGGCAAGCTTGTTCGCATCGACAAGCTCTACAACAAATTCTGGGCAACCCGCTATGTCACGGCTCGCCGCATGATTAACGATGCCGAGGGTTCAACCCGGCTCGCCGCCGCGCTTGCCGCGACCACTTCAGGGCATTACTGAACAAAGAGTTCAGGTCAGACGGTTCAAAAAGCTGTGAGCCGTTGGGAAATCACGCCCCTGCTTTGCCGCAATTCTGTAACACTTAGTGCATGATTTCGCGCACGATTCCTTGGCTGGATGACCCTGCCGATTTTCCTGATGCTGCCTTGGCGCTTAAAAACCCCAACGGGCTGCTTGCCGCCGGAGGGGCGCTTTCTCCCGAATGGCTGCTTGCCGCTTATCAGCGCGGGATTTTCCCGTGGTTCAGCAAAGACGAGCCTATCCTATGGTGGAGTCCCGATCCGCGCTTCGTCCTCTTCCCGCGTGAAATACGGATTCGCCGTTCGCTGCGGCGGGTTTTGCGGCAGCGACGCTTTGATGTGCGCGTCGATACCGATTTCCCGGCCATCATCGCGGGCTGCGCCATGCCGCGTGAAACCGGTGGCGGGACGTGGATACTTCCGGCGATGCATGCCGCCTATTGCCGGATGTCTGAACTTGGCTATGCCCACAGCGTTGAATGCTGGCGTGAAGGCCGCCTCGTGGGCGGGCTTTATGGCATGGCGCTCGGTCGCGTATTTTTCGGCGAATCCATGTTCTCGACCGAAACCGATGCTTCAAAAGTTGCGCTCGCCAGCTTGGCAAGGCTGCTTGATGACAAAGGTTTCGTCATGATTGACTGCCAGATGCGTACCGCGCACCTGCTTTCAATGGGCGCGCGGGAAATCTCGCGTGACGAATTTTGCGCTGGGCTTGGACGCTGTACAGTTGAAAACGACCCCTGCCGCTGGCCTGCTGATCTGGCGGCATCCATCGGCTGGAACGACGCGACCGAAATTTGAGGCATCTATGCGGCAGAACGATCATTTTTCCCCCATCCGCTTCTACGCCACTGCGCCATATACCTGTTCTTACCTGCCGGAGCGCACGGCGCGTTCGCAGGTTGCGTTAACGCAGGTCATCGAGACGCCCGCGCCGCTCTCCCCTGAATCTGACCTGAATCCCGACCTTGCCGCCGCTTATGGCGCGTTGCTCGTGCAGCACGGCTTCCGGCGCAGCGGCACGTTTATCTATCGCCCGCATTGCGACGATTGCCATGATTGCGTGGCGGTGCGTCTGCCCGTGGAGCGTTTCGTCCCCGACCGTGCGCAGCGACGCGCCATGCAGCGGCACAACGGCCTTGCCGTCCATATTTGCCCCCCCGTGTTCAGCGAGGAGCATTTCCTCCTCTACCAGCGTTACTTGCGCAAGCGCCACCCGCAAGGCGGCATGGACGAGGACAGCCACGAGCAATACCAGCAGTTCTTGCTGCAAAGCCCGATTGAAACGTTCTTCGTTGAATTTCGGGAGGATGGCATCCTGCGCATTGTCTGCGTCGTCGACTGCCTGAAAGACGGCTTTTCCAGCGTCTACACTTTCTTTGACCCCGACTTGCCGCGCACGGCGTTTGGAACCTACGCAATGCTTTGGCAAATCGAAGCCTGCCGCCGGTCGCGGCTGCCCTATCTATATCTCGGCTACTGGATCAAGGAAAGCCGCAAAATGACCTACAAGAGCCGCTTTCGCCCCATCGAAGGCTACCGGGAAGGGCGCTGGCGAGAGATCGAAGCGGATGAGCTAGCGAGCGTCCCGCCATAGCGCCTTATTTTTTCTCCGCGATTTCCGCGAGCTTGACCCAAGTCGAAATCACCGTGTCGGGATTGAGCGAGATGGTCTGGATGCCTTCTTCCATCAGCCACGCGGCGAAATCGGCATGGTCCGACGGGCCTTGCCCGCAGATTCCGATGTACTTCCCGAGGCTGTTGGCCGTCTGGATGGCTTTAGACAGCAGTACCTTGACGGCGGGGTCGCGCTCATCGAACGCTTGCGCGACCAGCCCGGAATCGCGGTCAAGCCCCAAGGTGAGCTGCGTGAGATCGTTGGAGCCGATGGAAAATCCGTCGAAATACTGCAAGAACTGATCCGCAAGCAGCGCGTTTGACGGAATTTCGCACATCATGATGAGCTTCAGGCCGTTTTCACCGCGCTTCAGCCCATGCTCGGCGAGAAGGCTCACGACGCTTTTCGCTTCGGCGAGGTTACGCACGAAGGGAATCATGATCTGCACATTGGTCAGCCCGGTCTCGTCCCTCACTTTGCGGATGGCGGCGCATTCGAGTTCAAAGCAATCCCGGAAACTGCTGGCGATGTAGCGCGACGCGCCCCGGAAGCCGAGCATCGGATTTTCTTCTTCCGGCTCATAGAGATGCCCGCCCAGCAGCTTGCGGTATTCGTTTGACTTGAAGTCGGACATGCGCACGATTACCGGCCTTGGATAGAACGCGGCGGCGATGGTTGCCACGCCTTCGGCCAATTTGTCGATGAAGAACGAGCGGGGGCTGGCGTAACCGGCAGCCCTTTGCAAGATTTCTTCGCGCAGTGACGCGGGCACTTGGTCGATTTCGAGAATCGCCTTGGGATGGACGCCGATCATGTTGTTGATGACGAATTCCAGCCGCGCCAGCCCCACGCCGCTGTTGGGAATCTGCGCGAACTCGAAAGCGAGTTCAGGATTGCCCACGTTCATCATGATTTTGATTGGCAGTTTGGGCAGGTTGCCCATGTCGGTCGTGGAGACCTCGAAATCCAGCCTGCCGCGATAGACGTAGCCCGTATCCCCTTCGGAGCAGGAGACCGTTGCCTCGCTGCCCTCGGTCAGCGCGTCGGTCGCGTTGCCGCAGCCGACAATGGCGGGAATGCCCAATTCACGGGCGATGATTGCGGCATGGCAGGTGCGCCCGCCGCGATTGGTGACGATGGCGCTGGCGCGTTTCATCACCGGCTCCCAGTTGGGGTCGGTCATGTCCGTGACGAGCACGTCGCCTGCCCGTACCCGGTTCATTTCGGAAGCGTCCGAGACGACGCGCACCGTGCCCGCGCCGATTTTCTGGCCGATGGCGCGTCCTTTGGCAATCGGCTCGCCGCCGGGTTCTTTCAGGCGGTATTTTTCCATCACCAGCCCGGAGCCTTGGCTTTTCACCGTTTCAGGCCGCGCCTGAAGAATGTAGAGCTTGCCGTCGCCGCCGTCCTTGCCCCATTCGATGTCCATCGGGCGGCCATAATGCTTTTCGATGATGACCGCGTAACGCGCCAGTTCCAGCACGTCCTCGTCGGTAATGGCGAATCGGCTGCGATCCGCTTCGGCTACATCCACGGTGCGCACGGATTTGCCCGCCTCGCGCTTGTCGGCAAACACCATCTTGATGAGCTTGGAGCCAAGGTTGCGGCGTACTACCGCCGAACGCCCTTGGGCGAGCATCGGCTTATGCACATAAAATTCATCTGGATTGACCGCGCCCTGCACCACGGTTTCACCCAGTCCGTAGGAGGCGGTCACGAACACCACATCTTTGAAACCGGATTCCGTATCGAGCGAGAACATCACCCCGGATGCGCCGGTGTCGGAACGCACCATGCGCTGCACGCCCGCCGAGAGCGCCACGTCGCTATGCGCAAAGCCTTTGTGCACGCGGTAGGCGATGGCGCGGTCGTTATAGAGCGAGGAAAACACTTCCTTCATCGCGTGCAGGATGTTTTCGTAGCCGTGGATATTGAGGAAGGTTTCTTGCTGGCCTGCAAAAGAGGCATCGGGCAAATCTTCGGCGGTCGCGGAAGAGCGCACCGCGAAACTGCCGCCGTCCGCGCCCGAGGCGATGCTCTCGTAGGCCACTTTGATTTCGGCCTCAAGCTGGGGCGGGAACGGCGTATCGACAATCCACTGGCGAATCTGCGCGCCCGTGCTGGCGAGCGCGTCGACATTGTCGACATCGAGCACATTGAGCGCGGCGTCGATACGTCCAGCCAAGCCGCCATATGCAAGGAACTCGCGGTAGGCTTCGGCGGTCGTAGCAAAGCCGCCCGGCACGCGCACGCTCGACGGCAATTGGCTAATCATCTCGCCAAGCGAAGCGTTCTTGCCCCCGACCTTGTCAACATCGGACATGCGCAGTTCTGTGAAAGGGATAACGTAACAAGACATGGCAGGCTTCCAGAATCCGCTAAATAAAGTCAAAACGTGTATTCTACGGAAAATGCGTTCCACCCGTACAGCAGGGTTTGCCCCTATATGCCCCTTTCACGAGGCAAGGTTCTTTTCCTGCCCGTAACCACGCGAGTTATGCCCATGAATGGCTATCCTTTCCGCACCGTGTTTTTCGTCTCCGACAGTACCGGCATTACCGCTGAAACCTTCGGCCACAGTCTGCTGGCGCAGTTTTCCGATACCCGTTTCCAGCAAGTGCGCATGCCGTTCATCGACGATGTTAGCAAGGCGCGGGAGTGCGCGCGGCAAATACAGAAAGTTGCCCATGAAACCGGGCTGCGCCCCATCGTGTTCAGCAGCCTCGTCAACCCGGAATCGGTCGCTACGTTGCGCGAAGCGCGTAGCTGCGCCTTGTTCCTCGATCTTTTCGAGCGTTTCATCGGACCGATCGAAAACGAGCTTGGGCAACGCTCCACCCATACCATTGGCCGCTTCCACGGCGTTGCCGAAAGCCACGACTACAAGAGGCGCATCGAAGCGATCAACTTTGCGATGACGCATGATGATGGCGTTTCCAGCCCCGCAGACCTGATGCATGCCGACGTTATTCTCGTCGGGGTGTCGCGTTCCGGCAAAACGCCGACCAGCCTCTATCTGGCGATGCAGTTTGGCGTCAAGACCGCTAATTACCCGCTCATTCCCGAAGATTTCGAGCGCAACAAGCTGCCGGGGGAATTGCATGAATTCCGCGCCAAGCTGTTCGGCCTGACCATCTCGCCGGATCGTCTATCGCTCATCCGGCAGGAGCGGCGGCCCAACAGCCATTACGCGAGCCTTGAAAACTGCCGCTACGAGATCGACGCCGCGCAGAAGCTGATGCACCGCGAAAACATCCGCTGGCTGGATTCCACTACGAAGTCCATTGAGGAAATATCCGCCACCATTATGCAAACGGTGCAGATCGAAACGGCTTTTTGAGCCTCCCGCCGCAGCAAAAGCTACAATACCGCGCATTTCCAGTGCATTTCCCGAATGGAACCGAACATGAAAAGACCGCGCAGCAAACGCCGGGGCGGCATTGGCCGCCATGCCGAAGAACTTTTATGGCTGGCTAGCGGTCTGGCCGAATCCTGTTGCCGGGTCGAAGACCGTTTCTGGGAAGAGCATCTCGCGGTCGCCGTCGACAAGGCGCTGGCGCATGATGACGAAGATACGCTCAATACCGCGCTCGATCAGGCGTTTTCCCGTGGCGGGCTGATTTACGACCAACTGGCTGACACCCTCGAATCGCGCACGGAATCGCCCGTCATTCCCGACGACGAGCACGACATCGTCTTTATCGCCGCGCCGGTGCTGGCTTGGTCGCGCTTTCGCATCCCCGCGCGTACCCTGCCTGCGGCAACGCTCGCGAATCTGCGCGTGCATCTGCTTGCCCACGTATTCGCCCAAAACGTCCGCCTCTCTTTGGCGGATTTTCTGTTCAGCCCGGATCAACTCCCGCAGGGCTATTGCGATACCGCCCATTTCGCCACGCAGCTTGGGCGAGCCGCGCTCGACAGCGAAGACCTGCGCATCGACACGGACGGCATGCCGGAAACCTCGCAATTCCTTTCCGACACCCGTTACATCCTGGCGGCGGCTGCCGTGCCGCGTGGCCACGCCGTTTTCCGCTGGCAGGAATCCGACGGCAACCGCGCCGAGGCGCTGGCGCAATGGCGCGCCCAAGGCGGGGTCTGCCTGAACCCGCTCCTGCCCGGCTGCGCGCTCGAACTCGTGCTGCCCGAATCCTATTTCGCCGCCTGCCGCACCGTGGACAAAATTAGCCGCGCCTACTCCGTTCGCGCCTCGGTGGCTTTCCTCGTCACCTCGCTCGACGTGCCTGTCATCAACCTTCGCGCAATCATTGCGCCCTTTTGGGATGAGCAGATTGAGGAATATCGAATCGGCTTCACCCTCCCCAATAGCGACAATGTCGTGCACGGCGTAGTTTGGCCGCTTCTCGGCATGGAGGACGAAACCGTCGACGTGCCTGCCGAAATCGAAGCCGTGCTGCGCGAATGCGGCGTCGGCATCGTCAAAACGCTCGAACACCATTTCCCGCTCGAATATTGTGACGACTGCGGCGCGCCGCTCTATCCTTCGCCTGAAGGCGAAGCTATCCACGCCGAAATGCCCGAGACCGAAGCGGAGCATATGCCGCAGCATCTGCATTGAAACCGGATTCTGAATTTCACCGGCAAATGGGTTTGCCCTGATAGAACGCGCCTAAAAAAACGGCCACAGCGCATGTGCGCCACTACGAATATCTAGCGAGACGTTCACATTGCCGCGTGAAATCGCTCTCCCTGTGATAGGAGACAATCAGCATATCAGTGGCGCGGGTCATGGCCACATAGAGCAATTTTGCCTCGTTCTCGGGGGCGATTTTCGCGTAGGGCATACAGCCTAAGTCAGGGATGACGACAGTATTGAATTCAAGCCCTTTGCTGGCATGCATCGTCATCAGGCGCACGCCGGACGAGCCGGACTGCACATGAGCCGCAGGAATGCCTTTGCCGCTTAAGGTCGCTCTGAACGTGTCGACCTGCCTATTGAACCGACAGAGCACGGCCATCTGGTCATACGGCACATTCGAGGCATTTCTGGCCTTCAACTGCTCTGCAAGGCTGTCCAGTTCGTCGCTCAGCGAACCGAAACGGCTGACTATCGGCTTGCAGCCATTGCGCCCGCCAGCATCGGGATGGATACGGGGCGTTTCATCCGTTCCTGATGCCTCGTCAATGTAAGCGGATAAAAATTGATAGGAAAAATTAAGCGCCTCAATGGTGTTCCGGTAGTTGACCTTGAGGATGGTGCTGCGGCCTGCCGCCTTGATGCCTAGGCTTGCCCAAGAAGCTGAACGTTTTTTCTTCTCGCCATAGATGCTTTGCGCATCGTCGTACAGCAGCAAGAGCGAATTAGTTTCAGGGTCAATCATCTGCACTAGCAGTTTGAACCATTCCGGCTCAAAATCGTGTCCCTCGTCAATCAGTATCGCAGCGTACTGGGCGCGCGGCACACGGCCCGTTTCCGCGCCCTTGATGACCGCTTCCACCTGTTTTTCGTAAATAGGCCGTTCGGATTTTTCTAAATCCAACTGATAGAGGTCGCACATGGCCTTGCACCAGCCGTGGAAGTGGCGTACTTGGACATTGTCTCCCGCGCCTTTGGCCGCGAGCATTTCAGCCAGCTTTGCCGCTAGCGGCTTGTTGTAGCACAGCACCAGAATGGGCTTGGCCATATTCATCCGATCAAGCTGCAAGCAGCGGAACGCCAGCAGCAAAGTTTTTCCAGAGCCGGCAACTCCGTGGACGATGCGATGCCCTTCGCCCAAGTTGCGGGCAATTTTTTCCTGACGGGCATCCATCACCTTGATGAGTTCCGGCAAGAATCGACTGATTTTCCCGTCCTTGTCAGAGCCGTCGGCATCAGGCTCGAAAAGCCCTTGCTGGCTGATGCGAATTTCGGGGAAGAGATGCCATCGCATCCGGTCGATTCGAGCTAAGGACAGCAGCCCGCCGAAATGGAAATGGAACATATTCCAGAGCCGCTGCTGGAACGGTTCGGCATCAATGCCTTCTGCCATTTCGTCTTGGCAAATGACTTTGTCAGTTGGAATCGCCTGATCCAGCCCGCTTTCTTCAAATTGGAGGCGGCTGATACGGGTCAAGACAACACCATAGCCCCAAGGCAGCAGCAAATGTCCGTGATACCGCCCCGGTGCCTGCTGGGTCAGTAAAGGATCGCGCTCCAGCATTTCTTTGATGGCAATCGCATAGTTCCTAGCCTGTTCGAGCGGATTGGCCTCCGTTTTCAGGCCACGGTCAGTCATGATCTCGGCGCTGAAACGATCCATGCCTCGTATCGTATCGAGCTTCCAGTCTTTAACCTCAAGTGTCAGAATGCCGCGCCCCGGATGCAGCACGATGAAATCAGGGCGCAATTGGCGGATTCCGACCGGAACGTTGATCCAGCAGCAATAATCGTCTTCCAGCGTACGGAACAGGCAAGCGGCGAACCGGCGCTCGCCGGACGTGAGCTTCAGGTTCTTGGAGTGGATGTCTGGAAAAAACAGCGCCATATCTTTGATCTGGCCAACGGGGTTTCGATGAAATGATTATTTGATAATCGCATCATTTCCCGGAAGTGGCAAAGTGCCTATGGCATTAAATAGTTGCCGCCGCATAGAGGCTTTGCCTTCTGCGCCCGCAACCATTCCCGCATATCGCTTGCCAAGGAAGTTGGAACATTGCTGGGTCGCCCTGCGAGGGAGCGGGGTTTCGATGGTCGGCGCGCAGTACCCGATGGAAAAGTTTTGGCCAGCGTTTTGTCTTGCAACCGTTGGCGCAAGCGGGCAGGTTGGTAGAATGCGCAGCGAACGTTTGCCCCAATCGCTTGGGCGGCGGCACAACAGAAACGGATGAAATGACGTGAACGCGCAAAAGCCTCGCGCCGCAAAGTCTTTGGCGAATCCAGCCTTTCAGGCTGGGGCTGAGGCGCATACTCCCATGATGCAGCAGTATCTTCAGTTGAAAGCGCGGCATCCTGACATGCTGCTGTTCTATCGGATGGGCGATTTTTACGAACTGTTTTTCGAGGATGCCGAAAAAGCGTCGCGCTTGCTCGACATTACGCTGACCACGCGCGGAAAATCCGCCGGACAGGCCATCAAAATGGCGGGTGTCCCGTTCCATGCCGTCGAACAGTATTTGACGCGGCTGGTGAAGCTCGGCGAATCGGTTGTTATCGCCGAGCAGGTCGGCGAGCCGGGCGCGAACAAGGGACCGATGGAGCGGGCCGTGAGCCGTATCGTCACGCCCGGCACGATTACCGACGCGGCCTTGCTCGACGAGCGGAGAGATTCGCTGCTGCTCGCGCTCAACATCCATCGCGGCGTACTGGGATTGGCTTGGCTCAATCTCGCCAATGGCGACCTGCGGCTGGCCGAAGCGCCCGCTGAATCCCTCGCCTCGCAGTTCGAGCGGCTGGCGCCTGCGGAAGTGCTCGCGCCAGACGGCCTTGCCCTGCCGCTGATCGAAACGCTTGCTCCGGCATTGCGGCGGCTCGCGGACTGGCAGTTCGACCCCCAAACCGCTGCCCAACTGCTGGCCGAGCACTTCGCCGTCCGCGATTTGGCGGGGTTTGGCGCAAGCGACATGTCGGTGGCCGTTGGCGCGGCGGGGGCGCTGCTCGATTACGCCCGCGCCACGCAGCGGCAGAGCCTTGCCCATGTCACCGGCTTGACCGTTGAGCGCGATTCCGAATTTCTCCGGCTGGACGCTGCCACGCGGCGCAATTTGGAACTTACCGAAACCCTGCGCGGCGAACCCGCGCCCACTTTGCTGTCCTTGCTCGATGTTTGCGTCACCAGCATGGGCAGCCGATGGCTGCGCCATGCCATCCACCATCCGTTGCTTGAGAGCGCCGTTCCCGCCGCCCGCCACCGCGCCGTCGCCGCGCTGCTCGAAGGGGATGGGAGCAGCGCCAGCGGCCAGCTTCGCGCCGATGCGCTCCGCCGCATCCTTGCCGGGGTCGCCGACATCGAACGCATCACCGCGCGCGTGGCGCTCAAAAGCGCCCGCCCCCGCGACCTCTCCGCGCTGCGCGAAAGCCTCATCCGGCTGCCCGATTTGTGTCCCGCGCTCGCGGATTCGTCCTGCGAACTGCTCGAAGAGCTTGCCCGCGCCCTTGAAGTGCCCGCGCCGCCGCGTGAACTGCTTGCCCGCGCAATTGCCCCCGAACCCGCTTCCTTTGTGCGCGACGGCGGTGTCATTGCCGAAGGCTTCGATGCCGAGCTTGACGAATTGCGCGGCATCCAGACCCATTGCGGTGATTTTCTCATCGCTTTGGAAGAGCGCGAACGCGCTCGCACCGGCATTGCTGGTCTCAAGGTCGAATTCAACAAGGTTCATGGCTTCTATATTGAAGTCAGCCATGCCAACACGGCGAAAGTCCCGGATGACTACCGCCGTCGCCAAACCTTGAAGAACGCCGAGCGTTACATCACGCCGGAACTCAAGGCGTTCGAGGACAAAGCCCTGTCCGCGCAGGAACGGGCGCTTGCCCGCGAAAAAATGCTTTTCGATGCCGTGCTCGATGAACTGGCCCCGCATATTCCCGCTTTCCAGCACGCCGCCCGCGCCGTTGCCACGCTCGATGCCCTGGCCGCCTTCGCCGAAATTGCCCGCCGCTACGATTACGTCGCCCCCGTGTTTTCAGCGCAGTCCGGCATCCATATCAAAGGAGGTCGCCACCCCGTCGTGGAGCGCCAGGTCGAGCACTTTATCCATAACGATGCCCACCTTGCCTCCGCTCGTCGGATGCTTCTCATCACCGGGCCGAACATGGGCGGCAAGTCCACCTTCATGCGGCAGGTGGCGCTCATTGCCCTCATGGCCTGCATCGGCAGCTTCGTCCCCGCCGCGTCTGCCCAGATTGGCCCGCTGGATGCCATCTACACCCGCATCGGCGCATCCGACGATCTCGCCTCGGGGCGTTCCACCTTCATGGTTGAAATGACCGAGGCCGCCGCCATCCTTCATGGCGCGACCGAGCGCAGCCTTGTGCTGATGGACGAAATCGGGCGGGGAACCTCCACTTTCGACGGTCTCGCGCTCGCCTTTGCCATTTCCCGCCACCTGCTGGAAAAGAACCGCAGCCTGAGTCTTTTTGCCACCCATTACTTTGAACTGACGCGCCTCAACGCCGAATATCCCGAATGCGCCAATGTCCATCTGGACGCCATTGAGCACGGGCACAGCATCGTGTTCCTCCACGCGCTGGAAGACGGCCCCGCCAGCCAGAGCTACGGCATCGAAGTCGCCGCGCTGGCGGGCGTTCCGGCTCCCGTCATCCGCGAAGCGCGCCGCCGCCTTCGGACGCTGGAAAACTGCGCCATCGACGCGGGGCCGCAGGTCGACCTGTTTGCCGCACTGCCGGAAACAGAGGAGAACATCCCGCTCTCGCACCCGGTTCTGACCGAACTCGCCGCGACTGACCCGGACGCGCTCTCGCCGCGAGAGGCGCTGGAAAAGCTCTACGCGCTCAAAAAACTGCTCGGATGACAGCCGCCCGCCAATCCTGCCTTGACCTCTTTCCCGGCTCCCACTAACATCACGCCCTTTCCGGGTCGTTAGCTCAGTCGGTAGAGCAGCGGACTTTTAATCCGTTGGTCGTGCGTTCGAGTCGCACACGGCCTACCAGAAAAATCAAAGGGTTGCGAGTTATTGTCCTCACAACCCTTTTTGTTTTGTGTAATTCCTGTGTAATCGTGCTTAGGAATTCGCCTCTCAGGATGCAAATTTGAGGCGGGCTTGGAGCTTGTCCATCGCTATCTCGATATGTACTCCGTTTTGGTGTGCGTACCGTTCGACCATTGACAAGGTTTTGTGGCCACTGATCCGTTTAA